>CACZON010000208.1 GCA_902782805.1 Oscillospiraceae bacterium | reverse complement strand
TCGATCGTCTTTCTGCCCATGATGCGCTCGCCGTTGTAGACGCCGCCGTTGGCAAGCATCTGCATCAGCTTCGTGTAATCGTAGCAGTTCGTGATCACGCGGGAGAAGCCGGGAACCGTTCCGAGCGGCCCGACCATCTTCGCTTCGCGGTCCGCCGGCACGATCGAGAGCGCATCCTCGTCGCCGAGGTTTTTGCCGCGGTTGAGGACGTAGTCCTTGACCAGGCGCTGCGGGATATCGCCGAAGGTGAAGTTGGCGGAATTCTCCATTCCGAGCGGCTCAAAGAGCGTTTCCTTGATGACGAGCTCGGCGGGTTTGCCGCCCACGGCCTCGAGCAGTCCGGCGGTCAGCTCGCTCGCGAAGCCGTAGAGCCAGCGGGTGCCGGGCTCAAAGGCCAGCGGAACCTCCGCCATCGCCTTGATCTGTTCGCGCAGGGTGTAATAGCCCTTTTCAAGCAGCGGCTTCATCGCTTCGCCCATCGCGTTCGCGGTAGGATTGCGGACCGGGATGCCGCCGAGGATCATATGATACGGCAGGCCGCAGGTCATATTCATCACGTTCTTGATCGTGATCGGATGCTCCGTCGGAACGATCTCAACGTCGCCGTTGGGCTTAACGACCGCTTTCTTCGAATGTCTCCACTCGGGGAAATACTCGTAGATCGGGTCTGTCATCAGGAATTTTCCGCGCTCGTAGAGGATCATCGCGGTCGTATACATCGCGATCTTCGTCAGCGACGCCTGGCGGAACACGTTCTCACGCGTTAAGGGGATCTTGTTTTCGATATCGGCATAGCCGAAATAGTTTTCGTAAAGAATTTCGCCCTTCTTCGCAATCACGCAGGAGCAGGAAGGCAGACCGTCGTCTACGTACTTCTGCAGCAGAGCGTCTAAATCTTTAAAGTTCGCCATTTGAAATCTCCTTTCCGCTTATTCAATGCAGCCGTACGCGACGGTACGCATGCGAAGATGATAGTACTCTTCCATATTCGGGCTCTGGTTGTGCATGTAAACGATCGAAACGCCGTCTTCGGGGTCCGCTTCCGCCCAGGTGCCGAAGCCGCCCGTCCAGCCAAACGCGCCGAGCGAACCGTTGTGGTTGCCCTTCTGCTTGTCGATCAGGGTACGCACGCCGTAGCCGTAGCCGTAGCCGTTGTTGTAGAGGCAGTCGAAATCCTTCTGCTGCTCGGGGGTCAGGCCGTTCGCGCGCATCATGTCGATCGTCTTTCTGCCCATGATCTTCACGCCGTTGTATTCGCCGCCGTTTGAGAGCATCTGCATCAGCTTGCCGTAATCGCTGACGTTGGAGAAAAGCCGCGCCCAGCCGGTCTCGTGCTCCGGTCCGGGGAGGTGCTTCTCGTCGAACGGAACGTTCATCAGCTCAAGGGAGTTGTCGGGCTTGCGGGCGTACATCTTGACCATGCGCTGCGGAATATCGCCGAAGAAATGCGAGCGGGTATTGTCCATGCCGAGCGGTTTAAAGAGCAGCTCTTCAAATACGTCGTCGATCGGCTTGTCGGCCCATTTTTCGATCAGCGCCGCGGTGATCTCGCTGGAGAAGCCGTACATCCAGTGCGTGCCGGGTTCAAAATCGAGCACCGCTTTCGACATCGCCGCGATATGCTCCTGAACGGTATAATGGCCCTTTTCCCAGAGCGGCTGCATGCACTCCTGCATCGAGCGCTGCGCTTCGTCTCTGGTCGGCGCCTTCGAATTGCAGTACGGCAGGCCGCACTTCATTGAAAGCGCGTCGGAAACCGTGATCGGATGCTCCGTCGGAACGATTTTGAGCCCGCCGTTGGGATCGTGGACGAATTTTTTCGATTCCTTCCATTCGGGGAGATAGCGGCTGATCGGTTCGGTCAGCAGGAATTTTCCGCGCTCGTAAAGGATCATCGCGGTCGTATAGAGCGGAATTTTCGACATCGAGGCTAAGCGGAAGATCGAATCCTTCGTTACGGGGACTTTGTTTTCAACGTCCGCATAGCCGAAATAGCCTTCGTAGAGCGTTTTCCCTTTCTGCGCAATCTGGATCGAGCAGCCGGGAAGTCCGCCGTCCACAAAGCTTTGCAACAAATTTTCAAGGTCTTTGTAGGTTGCCATAGTTTCCTCCTTATTTCATAAAAATAGCCTGCTGCAACGCGCGGTATTTATACAATTTCATTATAAATCCCTTTTTGGCTCACTGTCAAGCCCCGAAGAGCGATTGACGCAGGGGCGCCTGCGCGATGAACAGGCGTATCCCGCGGCAGGCGAAACAGGCGGTGTGCAAAGCGGTTTTGACGGAGCGGGATTTCGGCAAAACCGTTCTGTTTCCTCTTGCTTTTTATTCTTTTGCGGATTATAATTAGTACTGTATCATTCGCGATCAAAAAATAAAAAGTGCGTTTACAAAAAAAGCGGGCGAAACGCCCGCTTTTTTATATTCCTGCCGCCGAAGCCGCGCGGCGCAGCGTCACACTTCCGAAGAAGAAACGAAAACGAGGCGGCTGTCCGTAACCTTTCCGCTGTTTGTCACGTCGAAGAGCATCGCGCCGCCGGGCGCGCAGCTTGCCGAGAGGAGCGTCTGCCCTTCCTTGAGGAACGAAAGCTCCGTTTTTTCAAGCTTTCCGCCGCGAAGCGTATAGAAGCCGCGGTCCGTTCCGTCCGCGCCGCCGAGCAAACGCCAGAAAACCGGTATTTCGCCGCCCGGGGCAAGCGAGAAGTACGGGTCCGTTTCCTCGAAGACCGTGCCGGTTTCGAGATCTGCGAGACAGCGGGTAATGCTGAAGTTTTCATACCAGAGATACCGCCCGTCGATGAACCGGAAATACGCAACGGGCTGCTTCATTTCGTTGATGAGATCCTCGGAAACGGCTGCGCGTTCAGCTGCGGCGAGGAACGTCCCGGTGATCTCGACCGTTTCGGCGAGGTTGTATTCCGGCTGCGCCGCGTCGTCGTCGGTAAATTGGATCACGTCGCAGAGATCGATCCAGAGCGAAGCCTGAGTTTCGCTCTCAAAATGCACCCGCAGAAGGCAGAGCTGCCCGTTCATCACGCAGACGCCGCGCAGCGTATCGCCCGAAAGCTCGTTTTTGAGCGTATAGGTCATCACCTCGCGCAGCGCGCCGCTCTCCGGCTCAAATTCGAGCACGCGGTCGGTCAGTTCGGTTTCGCCCTGATCGTGGAACCAGACGAGGATCCTGCCTCCGATTTCGGTCATGCCCGCGTACGGAAAACCGTTATCGGAGAGTTTGTGCTGCGTAAGCCCGCCTTGCGGATCGAGCTCCAGAAGCCAGAGCGGATCGGGTTCGCTGTCGTAGAGGTTCCCGGTCACCGCGAGCGTGTAGATCTTGCCTTTGAGCGTCAGCCGCGCGAAGGAAGCCTCGTAGCTCTGATCGGCGAGCGATCCCAAAAGCGTATCGCTGCCGTTCTCCGGCGAAAAAAGGCGGTATTGGGTTTCGTTGTTTGCCGCGCTCGAGCAATAAAGGATCCCTGCGTCTGTAAGCGTTGCCGCGCCGTTTCGTTCGATCGCGCCGAGCTTTTCGCCCGCTTCGTCAAAGATCTCCACCGCCGTGTTGCGCGGCTCGTCCGATTCGTTTTCCGTAGGGGCCGCCGGCTTTTCCGCGCAGGCGCAAAGCGAAAGGCAGATCAGCGCGCAGAGAAACAGGCCGCACCACTGTTTGATTCTTTTCATTCTGAAATTCCTCCTCGCCGCGGTTCTCCCGCGGCGTTTTCTGTTTTATGAGACCGGAACGGACGCGCGACGTTACATAAAAAAAGAACCGGAACGGTATCCGGCTCTTAAAAATTGTATTTATCCCGTTTGTATTTGTAGTATTCGTCCTCCATGATGCGGCGCTTGCGCTTTTTGTAGGGCGAACGGCGGTATTTGACGCCGCTCGGCGTCAGCCCTTTCCGGCGCTTCGGCGCGCTTAAAAGGACGTAAAGGATAAAGACGATCCCGAGGCCGATCACCACCCAGGCGACGATTCCCCAGACGTTCGTCTTCTTTTCGCCTTCCGCCTCCGTGCCGGAAGCTTCCGAATTATAGGAAAAGACCTGTTCTTCCGCTTCGGAGGACTTCGCCGAAGCCGCCTGCGCGTTCGGCGCGAACATCGCCGCGCAGAGCAGAACGGCCAGAAGAAGGATCCCGGTTTTTTTCAGCGTGCTCATGAAAACCTGCCTCTTTCAATGGAAACACCGTTTCCGCAATCAGCCGGGCCGGCCCATCGGATCGGTTCGGCAGAGACTATTATAGCAAGAATTTCAAAAAAGAGCAAGCCGGGAGGGAAAAATCCTGAAAATCCGCGGATTTTTCTCATTGCGCCGCCGAAAGGATCACCTGTGCGAGCGCTTCGCCCAGCAGCTCGCCCGACCGGAGCGCTTCGTCGAGATAGTTCCCGTCGGTCCCGACTTCGACAAGCAGCGATGCCTTCGTCAGATTCATATTGTAGACGCGGTTGCAGTAATAGAGCGGGCGGGGCAGGTCTTCGCCGAGGGATTGGAGATTCTGCTGGAGGCGCAGCGCAAAGACGAGGTTTTCGCGCCAATCGGGAAACCCGAGCTCGCCGTCGGGATCGCATCCCGCAAGGACCATGATCTGGGCCGCCTTTCGCCCGCGGACCGAAGCGGTCGGGCGGATCCGCTCGCCGGACGCGGTACGCAGGCTGTCGCGGTGGAGGTCGATCGTAACCGTGATCGAAGGATGCTGTGCGAGGATCTCCCGCGCGCCGGCTTCGGAGCGCGCGTAGGAGCCGGCGTAGGTCGTATCGTAAACGGACGTATCGTGGATCACGCCGATCCCGTAGCTGCGCAGGACCTGTGCCGCCACTTCGCCGACGGCCGCCACGCCGCGGCTCTGATCCTCGCTGCGCGCGGCATCGTCTTCGTCGGTCGCGTAGCTTTCGCAGGTGTGGGTATGGTAAATCAGAACGCAGGGCGCGCCGTCCCCATACGGCCCGATCGCCGGCGTCCTGTCGAGCAGCGCTTCAAAATCGACCGCCTCCGCCTGAGGGTCGGATTTGATCGAAAGGCCGCAGACCTCGCTGCCGCCGGAGAGCGTCATTTCGGAAAAATCATCCGGGCCGTGTTCCTGCTGCGGAATTTCGGGAAGCTGCGGGAGCGGCTCGCTTTCCGCCGCGCCGCCCTCGGAAGGTTCGCTTTCTTCGGGAAGCTGCGGCAGCGGTGCGTAGGATTCCTCCCGCAGCGCGAGCGCAGAGAGCGGTTTTCGCTCGATCCGAAGCGCCTCTTCGGTTTCGGACCGCTCCGAAGCGGCGGCGTCCCCCGCAGGCCCGGCGCCCCCCAGGCGGTAAAACGCCGCGTCGGCGGCAAGCTGGGCCGCCGAATCGAGCCTCCCGGCGATCACGTCCGCCGAGCCGTAGAGGAAACATCCGAGGAACACCAGCCCCGAAAGCATCCCCGCCGTTTTTCTGAGGATTCCCCTGCGTCTCAATGCCGACCACCGCCTTTTCCTGCATTATAGCACCGCGCCGCGTCAAAAAGCGTCGGATCCTGCCGCGCAGAAAAGCCGGGACGCAAAAACGCCCTCTCCGGAAATGCTCCGGAGAGAGCGTCGTTTTGAACGTTTCGGATCGGTTCGGTCAGTAAATCTTTTCCATTTCCTCGAAGCCGAGCAAACGGAGCAGCCAGCCGGTCAGGGGCGAATCCAGCACGCCGGTATTGTATTCCTCAACCGCCGCGTTGAAGGAGGATTTGCGGATCCGGGCGATCTGCTCGATCCGCTGCAGCTCGATCCCGAGCCGGCTCAGGGCGCGTTTCGCGGAACCCTCGTCGAGCGAGTCGAGGCTCTTTTCGGAGAGCGATGCGTAAAAATCATCCGTCAGGTTCCTGAGCTTCTGCGCGGCGTAGAGCTTATCGGCCGGCATCGCCGCCTTTTTTGCCGTATCGAGCGCGGCTTTGTATTCCTCCGCCGATTCGACCCCGTACTTTTTGCCGAGCGAATAGAGGCTCTTTGCCGAATCGGTCAGCGTCAGAAAGGATTCGTTGAGGTTCCCGTAGCCGTCTTCCGGCTCAAAGAAGGCGTCCTTCGCGTCGCCGCGCGCCGCATACGCGGAGCGGATCGCTCCGAGGAACAGCGCCAGCACCACGAGCAGGACCATCAGGACCGCGGCGAACCATCTTTTTCGAAGCAGTTTCATTTCGGATCAGCCTCATTCTCCCGTTTTCGGGAAATCAGTTCTGGTGGATTTCGAGCAGCTTCTGGCGCAGCTCGCCTTCGATGCGGCCGAGCTCCGCTTCCGCCGCGCGGCGCTTTTCGCGGCCTTCGTTCTGGATCGCGAGGACCTCGTCGAGCGTCTGGATCAGCGTCTCATTGGTATGCTGGAGCGTTTCGATATCGACGACGCCGCGTTCGGATTCCTTCGCCGCCGCGATCGTGCCCATCTTGAGCGTATCGGCGTTCTTGCGCAGAAGCTCGTTGGTCATATTGGTGACCTCGTGCTGCGCCTCCATCGCCTGCTGCGAATGAGCGAGGCCGAGCGAAAGGACCATCTGGCTCTTCCACAGCGGGATCGTATTGACGATCGTGGACTGGATCTTTTCCGCCATGAGCTTGTCGTTGTTCTGGAGCAGGCGGATCTGCGGGCCCATCTGGATCGAAACCATTCTCGTCAGCTCGAGGTCGTGGAGCTTTTTCTCGAAGCTGTCGCAGAGCGCGCCCATGTCGTTCGCCTTCTGGGCGTCCTCGGGCAGGCCGGACTGCGCGGCTTTGTCCATCAGCTCGCGAAGCTCGGTCGCGCGGACTTCTTCGAGCTTCTTTTTGCCGGCGATGATATAGAGCGAGAGCTCCTTGAAATAGACAAGGTTGTTGTCGTACATCTTATCGAAGAGCGCGATATCCTTCATCAGCGTGATCTGGTGGTTTTCGAGCGTGTTGACGATCGAATTGACGCTGACTTCGGCTTTGTCGTATTTCGTCTTGAGCGCGCTGATCTTGTTGCTCGTCTTTTTGAAGATGCCGAGCAGACCCTTTTTCTCTTCGTCGGCGTCAAAGCCCTTGAGCTGGCCGATCAGGTTCGTGATATCGTTGCCGATCTCGCCGAGGTCCTTCGTTCTTACGCTCTTGAGCGCCGCTTCGGAGAAATTCGAAACCTTCTGCTGCGCGGCGGAACCGTACATCAGAACCTGGTTCGAATTGGTAACGTCGATCTGCTTTGCGAATTCTTCCACCATTTTCTGCTCTTCTTCGCTCAGGACGCTCTCGTTGAGAACGACCGCCGCGTCGTCGCGCGCTTTCTGCGCAGCCGCCTGGGCCGCTTCGGTGGAGCCGTCCGGGAAGACCGCCGCCGCCTGATTTTCGGGTTCGAGGGTTAATTTGATTTCTTCGCTCATGGTAAATCTCTCCTCTTCTCTATCGTTTTGAAAATGCGTTTATTTGAACGTTTCCTGTTCCATCATGTTTTCGAGGACCGCAACGTCGGTTGAAATATCGAGCGCCTCATCCTGGAAGAGCGCGTCGAGCTGCTTTTCGTAGACCTTTACGATCGTCTGGAGGATCCGCTCGATCTCAACGATCGAATCGGTGATGTTCTTGCCGTCGACGCCCTGCTTCTTGAGCATAAAATACGAATTGAGCAGCTTCAGGGTCGTCGGCAGATAGTAGTTCATGAACTTCCGGATCTGGCCGGCTTTCTGGGGCTGGGCCTCCACGTAATCGAAAATTTTCCGCGAAACCTCCGCCATCCGGTCGATCTGCGCAGAAACCGTTTCGTCCTCGATCATATCGTTGGCAAGGTCGAGCTGTTCGATATAGCGGTCGCCTTCCTCGAGCAGCTGATCGACGTCCGGGAACCCGGTGCGGCTCTTTTTCTCCGCCTGCGCTTCGCCTTCTTCGATCGGCTCGTAAACCGTCTTTCCCTTGCAGAATTTAAAGCAGGTAAAGCCGACGATCGCGGTCAGCGAGGCGAGGATCAGAAAATGCGCGACGCTGTAAAGCGGGAACAGCAGCGCGTAGCCGAGAACGGTTCCGGCGATCGCGTAGAACGGAACGACCGATTTTTTACGGACGGCCTTCATCCCCGCCGGGACCTCTTCCGGTTCCTTTTTCGCTTTTTTTGCCTTCTTTTTGGCTTCTTTCGCCGCCGCGGCTGCCTGCTGCGCAGCTTCCGCCTCGGCTTTCTGCGCCTGGCGCGCGGCTTCCTGCTCTTCGGGCGTCAGCTCGCGCCCCTGCGCCGGAACCGTCGTCTGCGGCGCCTGCTGCTGCGCGGCGCCTACGCCCCAGCGTTCCCGCAGCGTTTGCTGGACCTGGCTCTGAACGTCGTTTTTGACGCGGCGCGTCGTCTCTTTGATGATCCGGTAGGTTTCCGAGTTCTTGATCTCGTCCTCGAATAAATTCGGCTCTTTCATTGCGATCACCTCCGATCCCTGCGGTTTTACCGTCTCTCTAACATATAATAATATATCATTCCCGTCTCCCGGTCAAGAAACAAATCGTTAAAGTTTGATAACAAGAAATTACAAATTTTCCCGGTGCAAAAAAGAAGCTCTCCGCAGCAAAGCGGAGAGCTTCCCGATGATCGTTCGGTGATTCCGGGATCAGGTGCGCAGAATCGCTCCGATCGAGCGGAGATTGTCGAAAATTCCTTCGAGCGCGGCTTCGATCTCCCTGTCGGTGAGGGTTCCCTCCGCCGAGCGGAACAGGAGGCTGTAGGCAACGCTCTTTTTGCCCGCTTCGATCTGGGCGCCCTGGTAGACGTCGAAGAGCGAAACCTTTTCGAGGATCGCTCCGCCGCCCTGCCGGATCGCCTTTTCGAGCGACGCGGCCGGGAGATCCTCCGCGCAGATCAGGGCGAGGTCGCGCTCGACCGCCGGATACTTCGGCAGCGGCGTAAAGAGGTCGACCGCACGGTTCGCAAGCTTGTAAAGGACGTCGAGATAAAGCTCGGCGACGAAGACCTTCTGGTCGAAGCCGTATTTTGCGGCGACGAGCGGATGCAGCTCGCCGAACGACGCCAGCTTTTCACCCGCGCAGAGCGCGTCGGCGCTCTTTCCGGGGTGGAGATACGCTTCCTTCGAGCGCTCGAACGAGGCTTCCACGCGGAAGGCGGCAAAGAGGTTCTCAAGGATTCCCTTGAGCTCGAAGAAATCCGAGCCCGCGCCGTAGATGCCGATCGCGGCGGTGGATTTTTCATCGGGCTGCTCGGTCATCGGAAGCGAATGCGGCAGGAAGCGCCGCGCTACCTCAAAGAGGCGCGCCGCCGGGGCTTTCCGGCTCATATTGGTGGAAAGGACGCGCAGCATGCTCGAAACCATCTGCGTGCGCAGAACGGCGGTCTCCTCGCTCAGCGGATTGAGGATCGGGACCGCTTTCCGGCGGGGATCGTCCTTCGGCAGATTCAGAAGATCCGGCGCGGCGGCGGAGATGAAGCTGTAGGTTTCGATCTCGCGCAGGCCGCAGGAAACGAGGCGTGCTTTGACCTTATCGTCGTCGGGGCGGGTGCCGAGCTTGAGACCGCGCGTCGCGGCGCCGACCATCGGCTTGCCCTCGATATGTTCGTAGCCGTATTCGCGGATCACTTCCTCGGCGATATCCGCTCTGCCTTCCATATCGTCGCGGAAGGAGGGGATCGCGGCGCGCAGCTCGCCGTTTTCAAAAGTCGTCGGGATTTCCAGCGAATTGAGGATCCTCGCCATCTCCTCGCCCGGGATCGCAAGGCCCAGAAGCTCGTTGACGGCGTCGGCGGTCACGCGGATCTCACGCGGAGCCGGCAGACCTTCGTTGAGATCGTAACAGCCGGAGACGATGTCGCCGGCGTCAAGCTCGTCGATCAGCGTCAGCGCGCGCTTCATCGCGAATTCGGCGTTCATGATATCCATGCCCTTTTCGTAGCGGGCGGAAGCCTCCGTCCGGATGCCGAGCTCGCGGGCGGTATGGCGGATATTGTCGCGGCGGAATTTTGCGGATTCAAAGAAGATTTCCTTCGTGTCGGGCTTGATCTCGCTGCCCAGCGAGCCCATCACGCCCGCAAGACACGAGGGACCCTCGGCGTCCGCGATCACGAGCATCTCCGGCGTCAGATCGTATTCCTTTTCGTCGAGCGTCTGGATCCGTTCGCCCTCTTTCGCGCGGCGGACGATGATCTGCGCGCCGCGGATATCGCGAAGGTCGAAGGCGTGCATCGGCTGGCCGGTTTCGAGCATAACGAAGTTCGTAATATCAACGATGTTGCTGATCGGCCGCATCCCGGCGGCGCTGAGGCATTCCTGCATCCAGCGCGGCGAGGGCGCGATCCGGATATTGCGCACGACGGAGCCGAGATAGCGCGGGCAAAGGTCGAAATCTTCCACGCGCACGGAGATGTGCCCGCGTACGTCGCCGCCCTTTTCGGTATAGCCGATCTCCGGCAGCTTAAGCTTTTTGCCGAGTACCGCCGCCACCTCGCGGGCGATGCCGATGATGCTGTTGCAGTCGGGGCGGTTGGCCGTTACGGCGAAATCGATGATCACGTCGCGCAGGCCGAGGATATCGCGCAGGTCGGTTCCCGCGGGGCAGTCCTCGTGAAGGATCAGGATCCCGTAGACGCCCGCGCCCGGATAATCGCTCTCTTTGAGGTTCAGTTCCTCGCCGGAGCAGAGCATGCCCTCGGAGAGCACGCCGCGCAGTTTGCCCTTTTCGATCTTCCGGCCGTTCGGCAGGCGGGATTTATGCATCGCCACGGGCACCATCGCGCCTTCAAAGACGTTGGTCGCGCCGGTCACGATCTGAAGCGGGCGGTCGCCGCCGACGTCGATCTGGCAGACGACGAGCTTGTCCGCGTCGGGATGCTTTTCGATTTTCGTAATAATACCGGCAACGATGCCCTCCATGCTTTCGGAAAGGTCGGTCACTTCGTCGACCTCAAAGCCGCAGAGCACCATCCGGTTGCAGAGTTCCTCGAGCGGAACGTCGATCTCCACGTAGCGCTTGAGCCAGCTTAACGGTGTTTTCATCTGTGCGTTCCTCCTCTCTTATTTATCGAATTGCTCCAGGAAACGGACGTCGTTTTCGAAGAGCAGGCGGATATCGGTGATTTTATGGCGGGTCATGGTAAGGCGTTCGAGACCGATGCCGAACGCGAAGCCCGTATATTCGTTCGGGTCGATGCCGCACTGCTCGAGCACGTGCGGATGCACCATTCCGGCGCCGAGGATCTCGATCCAGCCGGTGCCCTTGCAGGTTCTGCAGCCTTTTCCGCCGCAGGAGAAGCAGCTCACGTCAACCTCGACGCTCGGCTCTGTGAACGGGAAGAACGAGGGACGGAAGCGCACCTGCGTCTCCGGGCCGTAGACCTCGCGCGCGAACTGCTCGAGGATGCCTTTGAGCTGGCAAAGGTCGACGCCCTTATCGACGACGAGGCCTTCGATCTGATGGAACATCGGCGAATGGGTCGAGTCTTCGTCCACGCGGTAGGTTTTGCCCGGAGCGATCACGCGGATCGGAGGCTTGCGCGCTTCCATCGCGTGGATCTGCATCCCGGAGGTCTGCGTACGCAGAACGAGGTTTTCGCCGAGATAGAAGGTATCCTGCATATCGCGCGCCGGATGGTCCTTCGGAACGTTGAGCGCCTCGAAATTGTAGTAATCCGTCTCGACCTCGGGGCCGTCGATAATGTCGAAGCCCATCGAGCGGAAGATATCGAGCATCGCTTCAAGCGTCAGGCTCAAAGGATGATAACTGCCCTTCGGCGGCTGCTTTCCGGGCAGGGTGATGTCGATTTTTTCCTTTTCGAGCCGCAGCGCAAGCTCGCGGTCCTTAAGCTCCTGCGCCGTTTGAGCGATCTTTTTTTCGATGCTCTGGCGCGCTTCGTTCGCGAGCTGGCCGATCACCGGACGCTCCTCGGAGGAAAGCGAGCCCATCTGCTTGAGGATCGCCGTCAGCGCGCCCTTTTTGCCCAGATATTTTACGCGCAGCTCTTCGAGATCCTTCTGCAGATTCGTTTTCGAAAGCGCCTCGAGCGCTTCCTTTCGGATCTGTTCAATCTGTTCTCTCATGTTTCTTTTCCCTTTCGATCGTATTTTTTGGGAACAAAAAAAGCCTCGTCCCCATGTAAGGGACGAAGCGTGCGCTCCGTGGTACCACCCTGATTCGGCCGACGCCGCCGAAAAGGCGAACGGCCCTCGTTGCGCCCTGTAACGGGAGCGCCCGGTTTCGCCTACTGCAGCGTTCAGCAAAACAGCTCCAAAGGGAACTTCCCTTGCCCTTCCCCGCGGATCCGCTTTCAGCCGGCGACGGATCCTCTCTTGGCGTACCGTGGGCAGGTACTTCCTTTTTCCTCGCTTTTTCGTTTTTTTGCCTGATGTATGTCCTGCACGGGTCTCAAGCTTGGCGATACCGAAAGCCTGTGTGTGAATCGCAAGTCCTTTGTTTTTCGCCTGATGTTGATCCTGCCCGGATCTCAAGC
>CACZON010000207.1 GCA_902782805.1 Oscillospiraceae bacterium | reverse complement strand
TTGATATCCTCGGCGTGCGCTTCGAGCTCGTCGATCTGTTCCTGCGTGATCTCCAAGCCGAGCGCTTTTTCTGTCTTTGCCAGCGCGATCCAGAGCTTTCTCCAGGTGCGGAATTTGAAATTATCGGAGAAAACCGCCTGCATCTCGTCGCTCGCGTAGCGGGTGGAAAGCGGAGAAATATAGCTGTCTCTGTCCATGTTCGGCTCCCTCTCAGACGTTCTTGTTCACAAGGCGGTTTTCGGTCTCGCCCGTTGCGAGATCGATATAGCGGACGTAGAGCGAGATCTTGTTGTCCGGATCGAGGCTGTTCCAGAGGCGGGCGGTAAAAACGTCGATCTCATCGTCGACCGTCATGCGCTCCGGTTCTCCCTGGAATGAGGGGATCGGGTTTCCGTCGCAGACGTAGGTGTGGAGGAAATGGCCGAGCCCGGGCAGCGGACGGTAGGAGAACGTATAACGGCTGCAGGCCGAGCCCTGGGCGTCCGCTGATTTGAGAATACTCATTTCGTAGGTAAAATCTCCGTTGCCAAAATGCAGAATCGCGCTGATGCGGGGCGTGAGGTTCGGCGCGTCCGGCTCGAACTCGCGCGTTGCGAGCGCCTCGGAGAAGGTCTTTCCCTCTTTGAGGAAATCACAGATCGTATCGGTCTGGTTGCCGTTGGTGACGATCAGATCGTTTTCGAAGGAGCGGATCGCCGCGTAAATGATCAGCGAAGGATCCTTGACTTTCGTTTCGTCGTACGGCTGGGTGAAAACCTCGCCGTTCTTTTCAACGAAAATGCGGTTGCGGCTGTTTTCGCTTCTGCCCATGATGAAATAGGCGGCGGCGGCTTTTTTGCCGTCCTGCGTTTTGCCGACGACGATGCCGCGGCCGACGTAGGAATTGCCGGCAATCAGCTCTTCCGGGGTATTGATTTTATAGATATCCATGGCTTTCCTCGCTTCCTTCCTCTCCATGATTTCTTTGCTGACTTTTTCGGCGGCGGCCGGCAGCAGGATCCATTCGGCCTGGCGCATCACGCGCTCCTGCAGGATCTCGGGCGTATCGCCCGTCTGGATTTCCACCGCTTTCTGCGAAATGATTTCGCCGCCGTCGGTAATTTCGTTGACGTAGTGAACGGTAGCGCCCGTCACCTTTACGCCGTAGCGCAGCGCCTCCTCGTGAACGCGCAGTCCGTAGTAGCCCTTGCCGCAGAAGGAGGGGATCAGCGACGGATGGACGTTGATGATCCGGCGCGGAAAAGCACGGGTAAACTTTTCATCCAGAATGGAAAGGAACCCGGCCATGATGATCAGCTCGATCTTCTTTTCGCGCAGGATCTCGATCAGCCGGTCTTCGAACCGTTCGCCGTATTCGCGCCGCAGGAGGACCGCTGTTTCGATCCCCGCTTTTTTCGCGCGTTCGAGCGCGTAGGCGGAGGTTCTGTTCGAAACGACGAGGACGATCTCGCCGCTTTTGAGCGCGCCGTTCTGCTGCGCGTCGATCAGCGCCTGGAGATTCGTTCCGCCGCCGGAAACGAGAACCGCGATTTTCGTTTTCTCAGTCATATTTATCTCCCGCTTATTCAGATCAGCCGGATCTTTTCGTCTGCCGCAACGATTTTTCCGATTACGTATGCGTCTTCGCCTTCGGCTCTGAGGATTTCAAGCGCGCGATCAGCGTCTTGCGCGGCGACGACGACGCTCATCCCGACGCCCATGTTGAACGTATTGAACAGATCGTGCTCGGAAATATTCCCCGTTTTCGCGATCAAACCGAAAATCGGCAGGATCCGGACCGCGCTCTTTTCAATCTCGGCGCAGAGCCCGTCCGGGATGCAGCGCGGGATATTCTCATAGAAACCGCCGCCCGTGATATGAGAGATTCCGCGGACCGCGATCTCCTTGAGCAGGCGCAGGACCGGCTTGACGTAGATCTTTGTAGGCGTCAGGAGCGTTTCGCCGAGCGAAGCGCCGCCGAGCTCTTCCCTGGGCGCTTTCAGATCGGCGTTCTCTACGTCGAAAACCTTGCGCACAAGCGAAAAGCCGTTGGAATGGACGCCGCTCGAGGGCAGCGCGATCACAACGTCGCCCGCCTGCATCTTCTGCGGATCGATGATTTTCTCCTTGTCGACGATCCCGGTGCAGTAACCGGCAAGATCGTAATCATCCTGTGCCATCATGCCGGGATGCTCCGCGGTCTCGCCGCCGATCAGCGCACAGCCCGCCTGCACGCAGCCCTCTGCGACGCCGGACACGATCGACGCGATCTTCTCCGGGAAATTCTTGCCGCAGGCGATATAATCGAGGAAGAACAGCGGCTTCGCGCCGCAGCAGATCACGTCGTTGACGCACATCGCAACGCAGTCGATGCCGATGGTGTCGTGCTTATCAAGAAGCATGGCGATCTTGAGCTTGGTGCCCACGCCGTCGGTACCGCTTACGAGCACCGGCTGTTTCATTCCCTCGGTATCGGGCTCAAACAGCCCGCCGAAGCCGCCGATATCGGAAACGACCCCCGGCGTCACGGTTCTGGCGATATGCTTTTTCATCAGCTCAACGGCTTTGTAGCCCGCCGTGATATCCACGCCGGCAGCCGCGTAGCTTTCCGATCTTGAAAGTTCGTTCATGTTAGCCCCCAACAAATTCAAATCTGATTCAACTTGCTGTAATTGTTTTTTGCCCTTTCTGCCGGACCGGCTCGTGTCAAAAGCGCCGTGCCCCGTTATTCTTCCCCGTTCCAGCAGTAGGTGCAGAGCTGGCATTTCGGCAGACCGATCGATTGGATCACGCCTTCGAGCGTCTGATATTCGAGCGTCGCAAAATGGAAGCGTTCGCAGATCGCGCGGCGCATCGCCTGGCCGCGCTCGGTCTCGGAATCGCTGTATTCATCGAGGTGTTCAAAGCCCTCTTCCCCTTCCAGCTCGAGGATCACCCGTCTTGCGAGCAGCTCGAGATCGCTCGTTGCACGGGAAAAATTGAGGTATTTGCAGCCGTACATGATCGGCGGGCAGGCGGAACGCATGTGGACGGATTTTGCGCCGTTTTCATAGAGGAAATCGACCGTCTCCTTCAGCTGCGTTCCGCGGACGATCGAATCGTCGACAAACAGCAGGTTCCGGTTCTGGATCAGCTCATGAACGGGGATCTGCTTCATTTTCGCAACCTGGTCGCGGTCGTTCTGGTTCGCCGGCATAAAGCTGCGCGGCCAGGTCGGCGTATATTTGATGAACGGGCGCGAAAACGGGATCCCGCTGCGGGTGGAATAGCCGATCGCGTGGGGCGTTCCGGAATCCGGCACGCCGCAGACGTAATCGATCTCCGGCAGATTTCCGCGGTCGATATCGTTCTGCGCCATGATCTCGCCGTTGCGGTAGCGCATCGCTTCAACGTTGACGCCCTCGTAATTCGAGGTCGGATAGCCGTAATAAGTCCAGAGGAACGAGCAGATCTTCATCTGATCGCCCGGCGGCTGGAGCACCCGGTAACCGTCGGCGGTCAGTTCCACGATCTCCCCCGGGCCGAGCTCCTTTTCCTGAGAATAGCCGAGCTTCAAAAAGGCAAACGATTCGAACGAGACGCAGTACGCGTCTTCGCGCTTTCCGATCAGAACGGGTAGCCGCCCCATCCGGTCGCGCGCGGCGATCAGGTTTCCGCCGTCCTTGAGGATCAGGACCGACAGAGAACCGTCGATCACCTCGTGGGCATAGCGGATCCCGTCGGCGAAACTGTCCTTCTGATTGATCAGCGAAGCGGCCAGCTCCGTTGAATTGACCCGTCCGCCCGTCATCGCGTCGAAATGGCCGCGGGTTTCGGTCAGGATCCGGTCGTAGAGCTCCTCCGCGTTGCGGATCACGCCGATCGTTGCGATCGCGTAAGTTCCGAGATGGGAACGCACGAGCATCGGCTGGGGATCGGTATCGCTGATGCAGCCGATCGCGCTCGAGCCGGACATTTCCTCGAAAACGCGTTCGAATTTCGTACGGAACGGGGAATTTTCGATATTATGGATATCGCGCTGCAGACCGATCTTCGGATCGTAGGCCGCCATTCCGCCGCGGCGCGTGCCGAGATGGGAATGATAGTCGGTTCCGAAGAAAACGTCTGATATGGCGCTGTTTTTCGTAACAGCTCCGAAAAAGCCTCCCATAAAGCCTCCTTATTCTCCGAATACGCGGTGAAGCATTTCGCGGTATGCGTCCTCAACGCCGCCGAGGTCACGGCGGAAACGGTCCTTATCCAGCTTCTCGTTGGTTTTGGCGTCCCAGAAGCGGCAGGTATCCGGCGAGATTTCGTCGGCAAGAACGATCGTACCGTCGGAAAGGCGGCCGAACTCGAGCTTGAAATCGACGAGCTTTACGCCGAGGGAGAGGAAGTACTCTTTGAGGATGCGGTTGACGGAGAACGCCAGCTCCTTGATGCGCGCGATCTCTTCCTTCGTGGCGAGTTTCAGCGCCAGCGCATGGTAGGAATTGAGGAGCGGATCGTGGAGATCGTCGTTTTTATAGGAGAATTCAATCGTCGGCTCATCGAAAACGATGCCTTCTTCCACACCGTAATGTTTTGCGAAGGAGCCGGCGGAAATATTGCGGATGATGACCTCGAGCGGAACGATCTCGACCTTTTTGACGAGCGTGTCGCGGTAGTCGATTTCCTCGACGAAGTGCGTCGGGACGCCGTTCTTCTCGAGAAGCTGCATCAGATAATTGGACATACGGTTGTTGACGACGCCTTTTCCGAGGATCGTACCCTTTTTCAGGCCGTCGAACGCCGTTGCATCGTCCTTATAGGAAACGATCACGTAGTTTTCGTCTTCGGTGGCAAATACTTTTTTGGCTTTTCCTTCGTACAGAAGTTCCTTTTTTTCCATCTTGTTCATCCTCCAAAGTTTATTTCGCGTTGTATTTTTCGGCGATCGCCCGATCCTTTAAAAGGACCTTTTCGGCGTCCGCTTTTCTTTTTTCGTCAAGCTTTGCGGCGAGCGCTTCATCGGAAAGCGCCAGAATCTCCGCAGAAAGCAAAGCGGCATTGGCGCCAGCGTTGATCGCAACCGTCGCAACCGGAATTCCGGAAGGCATCTGTACGGTGGATAGCAGGGCGTCAATACCGTCTAAATTCGAAGATTTGCAGGGAATCCCGATCACGGGAAGGGTCGTGTTCGCAGCGATCGCTCCGGCAAGGTGCGCCGCCATACCGGCGGCGGCGATCAGAACGCCGAAGCCGTTTTCCCGCGCGCCGGCGGCGAAGTCCTTCGCTTCGGCGGGCGTACGGTGCGCGGAATACACGTGCACCTCAAAGGGGATCGAAAACGCGTTTAATACGTCGATGGCTTTTTCAACGATCGGCAGATCGCTGTCGCTTCCCATGACGATGCCAACTTTTTTCATAGAAAGACCTCCCTAAAAACATAAAAAAGGACACACTTAGCCTCAAAAGTTAAGTGCGCCCAGACGGTCGGCTTGTTCGCGCTTTTGTTCCTTTGTGGTGCTCCACATGATCCGTCAGTCGCAAAAGTCGCTTGAATTTTCCGTATTTATCGTACCATAAATCCGAAAAAGTGTCAACAAAACCGGCGGATCCAATTTATTTTCATGAGTTTACCCAAAGAACGCTTTTTTTCCGGTTCATTTTTTATCAATCCTTCCCTTTTTCCGCCGCGGCTTTTTTTCACGCGAAAAACGTATCGGAATTGTCCTATAATAAAGCAGTATTTTCCAATCCTTACGGCAGCAAAAAATGGTATTCTAAAAATACGGATGATTCGAATTCTACAAAAAATGAGGGCTGCCATTTGAGAAAATCAAGCGTCAATCTGACGCAGGGCAATATCCTGCGGCAAATCATTCTTTTTGCGCTGCCGATCCTCGTCGGTCAGATCGTTCAGAACCTTTACAACAGCGTGGATTCGATCGTCGTAGGCAACGCGGTCGGAACGACGGCGCTCGCGGCGGTCTCCTCCTCAAGCGATATCTCTCATCTGATCATCGGCTTCTTTACCGGTCTTTCAACCGGCGCCGGGGTGCTTTTCTCCCGTTATTTCGGCGCGAAAGATCAGAAAAACCTCCACGACAGCATCCATACCGCGCTGACCTTCGCGGCGATCCTCGGAACGGTCATGACGGTCGTCGGAATCATCCTGACGCCGGTCCTGCTTAAAATCGTTGATTGCCCCGACGACGTCTACGCCGAAGCTGAAAGCTACCTGCGCATCTATTTTATCGGCGTTCTCTTCACCGCGATGTACAACGTCGCCTCCGGCGTGCTGCGCGCGGTCGGCGATTCCCGCAGCCCGTTTCTGTTCCTGATCGTTTCGAGCGCAACGAATATCGTCCTCGATCTTCTGCTCGTTCTGGCGTTCGGCCTCGGCGTGATCGGGACCGCGATCGCGACGATCGTCTCCCAGCTTCTCTCCGTTGTGCTCGTTACGGCGAAGATGATCCGGACCGACGACGTATACAAGCTCGAGCTGCGCGATCTGCGGATCAAAAAGGATCTGCTGCTCAAGGTCATGTATCTCGGCCTTCCGGCCGCCGTTCAGGCAAGCCTGACCTCGATTTCGAATCTCTTCGTCCAGCGCTACATCAACCAGTTCGGTTCCGCGGCGATGGCCGGGATCGGCGCCGCGAAGAAAATCGACCGCTTCGCCGGAATGGTCGCCCAATCCGTCGGCCTCGCGGCCGCGACCTTCGTCGGCCAGAACTACGGCGCAAAGAAATTCCGCCGCGCCTACCGCGGGATCCGGGTCTGTCTTCTGATCTGCGCCGTCTTCGTGCTCGTTGTCGGCAGTACGATCTATTTCAACGCCGATTTCTTTATTCGGATCTTCACGAGCGACAGCGAAGCGATCTTCTACGGCGTCGCCATGATGACAACGATGCTCCCCTTCTACTACGTCCAATCGATCAATCAGGTCTTCGCCAATGCGGTTCGCGGCTTCGGAAAATCGCTCGCGGTCATGTTCTGCTCGATCTCCGGCATGATCGTATGCCGCCAGATTTTCCTCGCGGTCAGCATGCATTACCATTACGATATCCACAATATCTACTTCGGCTTCCCCGTCGGCTGGGGCTGCGCCGCGCTCTTCGTCTTTCTCTATTACCTCTTCGCGGTGCGCCGGAAATTCAAAAGCGTCGACCTCGAGCCCGATCCGCTCCCTGCCGAAGAGAGCTCCTGATCATAAAAAACAAAAGCGCTCCCGAATTCATTCGGGAGCGCTTTTTTGCAGGGATTATTTTCGCGCCGCAAGCGCCGCGTTCTTATAGGCGGGATCCTCCGTGACTTCCTTTAGAACACGAAGCTTCTTCGGGAACCGGATGGCGGCTTTTTCGTCGTTGAGCTCGATTTCGACGATCGCCCGATCGTTCCAGAACGGATAGAGGTCGATCTCGAAATACTGTTTTTCCCACGTCAGCAGATAGCGCGTCTTGCGGATCGGGCGCAGATCGGGATCTGCCTCCATTAACAACATCAGATATTCCTTCTGGGTGAGTCTCCGCTCGATTTCAACGCGTTTCAAACCGCCGACAGCCGGCTTTTTGATCGTTTCGTAATAGAGATAGCTGCCGTTTTCCCCGCGCTGGCGCACTCTGCGTTCAGCGCCGGCAGGCGCTTTGAGATACGTTTGGATGATATCGACCTTATGGCAGTTCGGAAGACTTTCAAGCCATTTGAGATCGGGGAATTCGATCAGAAATTTCCGCTCGATTTCGAAAGGCTCAGGCTCGCCGAGCAGAGCAGATATTTCCGCGATCAGGCGGCGCATTTTCGATTCGAAATCGCCGTCGTTTCCGATCACGCGGAAATGCGGATGCCCCGTCCAAGCCGCGATCAGCTTCCGGTCCATTGTGCGAGCCTGCTCCGGCGTTTCCGTTCGCGCCTGATTGTTGCTGAGGGTGTAAAACGCTTCCGCGCCGTCCGCCGCGGTTACGAGATGAAAAACGCCGTCGTATTCGTCGCGAAGCTTTACCCGATCAAGCGAAAGCGTATGCAGCGCCGCCCGGAATTCCGCCTCCGTCATATAAGCGAGGTTGTCCATCGCCCCGCGGTCGCAGACGATCAGGATTTTCTCGGCTGCCATTGTGCGCGCCGTTTTTTCAAAGATTTCCTCTTTCTTAAGCTGCAGCTCGAGCAGCGCCGTCTGAAAATCGTAATTGCTGCCGCAAGTCCAGGGCGCAACGCCGCCGGAGATCAGTTCCGTCGCCGTTTCCGGAACGAACAGGACCTGATAGCCCCGTTTGGTAAAGGCGTTCTGGATCCAGCTCATCCCGGTCGTTTTTCCGGCGCACGGACCGCCGGTAATGACGATTTTCGTGATGCTTGCCTGCGGTTTTTCGTCCCGTTTCCGAAGCAGATCTTCAATATCCGTCCCCAATACGGCGGCGAGTTTCCGCAACGTATCGACGGTCGGTTTCGCGCGGCCGTTTTCCCATTTCGAAACCGCTTTATTCGTTACACCGAGGAACTGCGCGAGCTGCGTCTGTGAATAACCGCACAGTTTCCTTTTTTCATACAGATAATTGCCAAAGGAATAATCGTTCATGTTTTTCTTCTTTCTTCCGAAAAGATTCGTTCGATCACCGGATCGAGGAACATGCAGATCGGCAGACTCACAAGGAGCATAAAGACATCCGCAATCGCGGCGGCTGTGTTCTTGGCCGCACGGACGAAGAAAGGCTGCGTATAAAGGATACATTCCGTCAGCGATTTTACGCCGAGGATGCCGACCGCAACCGACAGCACTACCGCAAGCGCGTTCAGGCACAAGGCCGCAGGACGATTACTCAGCCGCTTCGTTTTCCCGAAGGTCAGCCCCAGCACCGCGCCGATCACGAGATTCCCGAGCGCCCAGCCGGGCATCCCGCGCAGGCCGTTGTTGATCACGCAGAGCAGAACCACGCCCAGCGAACCGGTAAGGCATCCGCTAACGGCCCCGAAGCAATAGCAGCAGACCGCCATTACAACATACCCGAGGCAGAGATAATAATTTTCGAAGACAGGCACCTGCAAACAGAGCGAGAGCGCCGCAAAAAGCGCGATTCCCATTGCCGTTGCCGTCAGCATTTTTGTACGCATTTTCATGACCGTACCTCCTGCAGTAGAATTGCCGTTTTGAGGAATCCCTCCCGGCAACTATATTATAAACTGCAGAAGATCCGGCGTACAACCGGGCAGCTGTAGAAGATCGGTAGAACTTTCTGAAACGGTCCGATCCCGTGCTCCGTTACGAAACCGCAGCGACCGCCCGCAGCTTCGCTTCGTTCGTATCAAACAAAAAACGGCGCGGAGAATTCCGGCCGTCCGCCTCTGCGTCCCGAGGGATAATCGTGCGGATTTTCCAAGCGTCCCTTCGGCTTCGGATTCCGCCGCCCGCATAAGGAACGGGCGGCGGACGCTTGCCGATCGGGAAGAAGTTCGTTATTTTGCGCAGAATTCCTTGATTGCTTCGACGACACGCGGATAGGAATCGTCGTTGAGGATTTCATGGCGGCAGTTTTCATAGATGATCATTTCGACGTCCGCGCCGCGATCCTTCAGCTCCTTATAGACCTTTGCGACGCCCTTGCCGTCGTTGCCGACGGGGTCGTACTGGCCGGAGAGCAGCAGGATCGGCATCTCGCGGTCGGTCTGATCAAAGCATTTTTTGCTGTTGGACATCGTATTGAGGGTAACGAGATCCTTCAGTGCGCTGACGGTAAAATGGAAGGTGCAGAACGGATCGAGCCCGTAGGTTTTGCGGATCTCGAGGTCCTTTGTCAGCCAGGCGTAAATGTCTTTTTCCTCGGCAAACCGCTTGTTGTAGGCGCCGAACGCCATTTTTTCAAGGAACGGAGAATACGATTTTTCGCCGTGAACCTTTTTGAGAACGCTGCAGATGGCATTGCCTGCCCCGGACGCGGGATTCGGGCCGCCGGTCCCCATCACGATGAGCTTGTCCGGCTTTTCGAAGAGCGCCGCCGCCAGGCGGACGATGAAGGAACCCATACTGTGGCCAAACAGGACGTACGGGATCTCGTAGGGATATTCCTCCCGGACCGCCTTTGCGAAAACGCCGACGTCCTGGCAGAGGAGCTTCCAGCCGTCTTTCGGGGCAATATAGCCGAACTCCGTTTCGTCGTTGACGGTGTTGCCGTGGCCGAGGTTATCGTAACCAAACGCGAGATACCCCTCCGAGGCCATTTCGCGCAGCAGCTTATCGTAGCGCCCGATGTGCTCGGTCATGCCGTGGACGGCGTGAAAATAGCCGACCGGTTCGCCTTTCGGCAGATAGACTTTTCCGGCAAGCCGATGGATTCCGTCGGATGATAATACTTTCTTTTCAAAAACTTCGTATTCCATAACTGCCTCCTCAGATTTCCAATTCAACGCATGCTTTTACGGCCTTTTTCCAACCGTCGAGCAGGCGAATCCGTTCGTTTTCTTCCATGTTCGGGGTAAAGCGCGCGCCCTCCTCGATCACCGAGAGGATCTCCTCGCGGCTGCGATAGAAGCCGACCGCAAGGCCGGCCAGGAATGCCGCGCCTGCCGCCGTAGATTCCATCATTTTCGGACGAATGACCTCCACGGCGGAAATATCCGCCTGGAACTGCATCAAAAACGCGTTGACGCTCGCGCCGCCGTCCGCCTTCATCGTTTCGATCGCGCGCCCTGTCTCCTCGCGCATCGCTTCGATCAGGTCGCCCGTCTGATAGGCGATCGATTCGAGCGCCGCCCGAATGATATGGTTGCGTCCCGCGCCGCGCGTCAGGCCGGTAATCATCCCGCGCGCGTGCATCTTCCAATGAGGAGCGCCGAGGCCGGAGAATGCCGGAACGATATAGACGCCGGCGCTGTCGGGAACCTTTTTCGCGAAATATTCGCTGTCGCTTGATTCGGAGATCAGGCCGAGCTCGTCGCGCACCCATTGAATCACCGCGCCGCCTACGAAAACGCTTCCTTCGAGCGCGAATTCCCGCGGCTGTTCCTTCGTCGTTGCGGCAACGGTCGTAAGCAGGCCGCTGCGGCTGACAACAGGTTCGTTCCCCGTATGCGCCAGAAGGAAACATCCGGTTCCGTACGTCGTTTTGATCTCGCCGGGCGTAAAGCAGCCCTGACCGAAAAGCGCCGCCTGCTGGTCGCCGGCGATGCCCGCGATCGGAACGTTGGCGCCCATGATCGCGATCTGCGCATAAACTTCGCCGCTCGAGCGGATCTGCGGGAGCATCGAAGCCGGAATGCCGAGCAGCTCGAGCAGCTCGGGATCCCAGGAATCGGTTTCGAGGTTATAGAGCATCGTCCTCGAAGCGTTGGTCCGGTCGGTCACGTGGACCATGCCGTCCGTCAGCTTCCAGATCAGCCAGGTGTCGATCGTACCGAACAGCAGCTCGCCGCGCTCGGCTTTTTCCCGCGCGCCGGGGATATGATCGAGGATCCATTTGATCTTCGTTCCGCTGAAATAGGCGTCCGGCCGAAGGCCCGTTTTTTTCGCAATCAGATCGGAATAGCCCTCTCTTTCGAGCCATTCACAGATCTCCGCCGTTCTGCGGCATTGCCAGACGATCGCGTTGCAGACCGGCTTTCCGGTCTCTTTTTCCCAGACAACCGCCGTTTCTCGCTGGTTTGTGATCCCGATCGCGGCGATCTCTTCCGGCGCGATCCCCGTTTTTGCGATGCATTCCGTCATCGTCGCGTACTGATTCGCGTAGATTTCCAGCGGATCGTGCTCAACCCAGCCGGGCTGGGGATAAATCTGCGTAAATTCGTGCTGCGCCATACTTACGATCCGCCCGGAACGGTCGAACAGGATGCTTCGGGTGCTGGTCGTTCCTTCATCGAGTGCAAGAAGATATTTTTTCATGGTCGGTCGTCTCTCCCTCGGCAAAGATTCTTTCTTTTATTATACTGAAAACCCCGCGGCTTTTCAACCGGAAGCGGCAGGATTTTTCACACGGGTACGCGAAAAGCGCCAAAAAACAAGCCCCGTGTCCGCAAGGCTCGTTTTTTTCGTTTCCGTTATGAATAACCCTTTTCGAGGACCTCTTCCCCGAGGGAAAGCAGCTCCCCGGTCGTAAGCAGAGGACTCAGATAAAGACCGTTCGGATATCCCCGGATCAAGAGTCGCTCCTCCTGCGGAAGCCAGGACGCCGGGCCTAAAGCGACGCCGATATTCTCAAAGGACTCAAGCTCCAGGACGATACATCCCGGTTCGCGGAAATCGGAATCGTCGAGGAATACCAGCAGACGATTTTTCTGCGGCAGTTCTTCGATCTGATAGCAGGCAAAACGGTCAAACCGAAGGTTCATATCCACGTAGTTCGAACGGTGCAGCTCCGCTCCGTCCGACGTGCGGAAAACACGAAGATCTCCTTTTCCGGAGAATACCGCAAGGCGTTCGTCTTCGGAAAAGAACAGTATTTTTTCTACGGATTCCGCCAGCAGATCGCACTCGATCTTCCTGATTTGCGTGCCGGAAGACAGGTCGTATAAGATCAGCGCGCCGCCGGACTGCTGCAAAGCCATCCACGGATGCTTCTCTGCGAACGCCGTCGTTTCCTCAGACGCAGGATCAAAGGGCGGAAGATCGACAAAGCGGTCCTCCTTCATCGAATAAACCGCAAAATCCCGCGCGCCCTGATATTCTTTCTGATACTTTGCCGCGACGTATCCGTTTGCGCCGACCGCGATTACGTCGTAATCGCTTCCGCCGTAAACATCGGATTTTTCAAACGGCAGGAGGACGTCCCTGATCTGCACCGCGTCCTTCCACAAGAGGAGATGGATCGCGCCTGCTTTATCTTCATCCAAAGAAGCCGTGAGTACCGAAAGATCGGCCGGGTCGATACAGGAACGGTTTTTTTCACTCTTTCTCGGCGCCGCTGACGGATCGAGGGCGAGATACTGCGTCCGGTTTTGAGAAAAGTCAACGACCAGACCTCTGAAAATCATCTTCCCGCCGTTCGTCAGGAGGTTTCGGTTTTCATAGAAGTACGGAGAAAACGAGCCGTTCTCCGGCAGCGGGATCTCTCCGCTCTTTACCGGCTCCCCAGCAGAAAGATCGAACCGGTCGTAGTGAAGGATATTGTTTTCCACGGTGATCTCCATCGCCGCGGATCGATCCGGCAAGAGGAACAGCCGGGAACTGTTCGAAACCGTTTTCGAATCCTCCACCAACGCAAGGAACTCACTGTCGTGAAGTCCGACCAACGAAGCGCGGTAGGGCTGTTCGGTCGAAACGAGCAGATACCGGCTCGTCGCAGGTTTTTCCGTAGGACTGATCGCCGCGTAGGAAAGATCGTAACCCGTTTCGAAATAAGCGAGCATCGCATCGGCAGAATACGTTCCGTCCGAGCCGAAGCACATCGTGATCAGGCCGCTGTGAAGCACGAGCATGATACTGTCTTCGCCAAACATTTTTGCGGCGATGATATAGGAAGAAAGATCATTCTGCCAGCGGATCGCGCCGCTGTCGATCTCAAGTGCAATCAGCCTGTTCCGGCTGGAAATCGCGATCATCGATTTGCCGCACTCGAAATAATCGACGCGTGAATCCGTATCGATATAGCCGAAGCTTCCTCTTCTCTCCGTTCCGAAATCCAAAAACGTCCGGAAACGCTTCGCCCAGTTCTTTTTCGGATCGTAGAGAGAAACGCTGCTGCCTTCCCATCCGGTTTCGTCGTTCACCAGTTTTTCGCTTCCGCAGCAGGCAAGGACCAGCTCGTTTTCGGCGGTAAACCGGAATTCGTAATGCGCGGCGCTGTGATAAACGAACGAATCCGCAAGATAGCTTTTTCCGGTTTCAAAATCAAAAACCGTCAGCTTTGCTTCGCTCTCGCCGGAAACTTGCAGAAACGCCGCCGCATAACGGCCGTCCGGAGAGATTGCGCCCTGCGGAATATTGCTGATATGATCCTCCGGGACTTCTGTTTCCCGGATCGTCTCTCCGGTTTTCCCGTCGATCAAAAGCGCCTTCGCCGGCTCTCCCCGACCGGTCGAATGTACGGAAAACAGCAATTCGTTCTTTTCGTTGAAAGCGTACATCTCCGGCTGCCTGTTTTCCGTTTCCCACAGGGTCGATCCGTCTTCGAGACGATACAGCACGTTTTTCGCAACATCGCTGTAGGCTAAAACGCCGCTTTCTCCGATAAAATACAGAGAATCCGGTAAATTGGTATAGCCGGCGTTGTAATTCGCTTTCCAGAGCTCTTTGCAGCTCTTCAGATCATACAGGCGGATCTGACCGTAAAAATCCGCGGTCGCAAAGTATTTTCCGTCGTTCGAAGCGGAAATGATCCGAATCTCGGTATCCTGCGTCACCGACTGCAGATAACTCATGCTCTCGTATCCATGTTGATAAGGGTTCAGACATCTCGACAGCGCTTTTTCCGCCTCGGGAACGTACGGCCGCGAAGGATCTCTGCCAGGCAGCGCGTTGAGCGCATCCTCCAGCGCCCCGCGGAAATCGCCGTCGCGCAGAGCGGTCTTCGAGAGCGCCGCAAGCGTCTTTGATTCGTTGATCTGCGTGGTCGTGAGCTGTTGCTGAATTCTCGCGTTCCGGTTGATCAAAAGGCCGATAAACGCCGCCGCTACGACCGCCGCGCCCGCGCCGATCAATCCCACGCGGCGCATCTTATAGCGCTGCTCGCGGCGGTAAAGCGCATCATAGGGGCAGCCGATCAGAGACGCGAGGATCCGCAGGCTCTCCGTTTTGAACAGCCGGTTTCGGCGCGCTTCGGAGGACGCAACGATGTTTGCGGCAAGCGGTTCGATGGTCTCCGTAAGCTCCCCCGCTTCGTTGCGCACTTCGGTCAGCGGCTTCGGGAAAGACCGATCCGGTTCGCCGTCTGCCAATACCGCCAGCACTTTGTCGCGGCTGTGATGCTCCAGAAAATAGGTTATTTCCCGGTTGACCCATTCGGAATGCGGCGTATCCGGCGTACAGACGACGATCAGGTATTCGGCGTGGTCGAGCGCGATCCGGATATTCTCGGTCAGATTGTTCGCAATCGGAAGCTCGTCCTGATCGCGAAACACGAGGCCGAGCTTTTTCGCGCCGTCCCTGCGCAGTTCTTTCGGGATCACGTAGCGTTCAATCCGTTTGTGGAGCTTCTTGGCGACCGCCATATCGAGCGGGCGGTGGCGATAGCTGATAAACGCCTTGTAATTGCGTTCGGGTGTATTCTGCTGCGACATTTTTGCCTCCCCCGCCGCACCGTCGGCGGGCAGTCTTCGTTTTCAATACAGAAAGGGAGAGTCCGAATTCTGTTCTTTCTCTCCCTTTGCGATCTGTTTACAGTATAAAGAATCGATCTCGTTTTTGCAAGCCTTGAAGCGGCAGCGCGCTCAGCCTTTCAGCCCTTTTGACTGGCGCACCATATCCTCAACGATAATATCGTAGATTTCGCCGAGCGTCGCGCAGTATTCCAGGACTTTCCAAGGCTCGTTGGTATGGAAATGGATTTTGATCATTTCCTCGTCTCCGACGCAGAGCAGGCTGTCGCCTTTGAAGTTTTCAACGAAATAATCGTAGATTTTGTCCTCGTCGAGGTTTTCTCCTTCGATCAGAAGCTGGGTGTCATAGCGGAATTCGATCATTTTTACTCCTCCTTGTGGATCGGATTTT
>CACZON010000206.1 GCA_902782805.1 Oscillospiraceae bacterium | reverse complement strand
GGATTTCTTCCTTGCAGCAGTATTCTTATGAAGGACACCTTTCGCAGCAGCTTTATCGATCTTCTTGATCGCAGTCTTAACAGCCTCGACGCTGTTGTCGCCGGTTTCGATCGCGGCGTTCGCTTTCTTGATATTCGTTTTGAGGTCGGAATTGATCGCCTTGTTGCGCATCGTCTTGGTCGCGATAACCTTTACTCGTTTTTTAGCTGACTGAATATTCGGCAAGTTTGCCACCTCCTTCATTTTTAACTTAGGCAACGATTATTCTAACATATCCATTTCAAAAAATCAAGGAAATTCTTCAGAAAATCGCATGACTTTTTAGATTTGAACGAAAAAGGAGCCGCTTTTATGAATTTTCGAACCGATCTTGCCGACGAAAAACCTCCGCAGCCCGCCGGACGGCGCGTTTTCAGAGAAATCTTTGCCGAAGATCATTGTACCGTATCCTGTACGGAGATTGCAAGAGGCTCGCCGAAAGAAACCGAAAAATATATCCTG
This sequence comes from Oscillospiraceae bacterium, assembly GCA_902782805.1. Taxonomy (GTDB): domain Bacteria; phylum Bacillota; class Clostridia; order Oscillospirales; family Acutalibacteraceae; genus RUG612. Next base: position 3,744 of record CACZON010000206.1, on the reverse strand, counting down.
ATCGAGCCGGACGATCCGCCCTGCGACGATTTTTCCGGGCTCCTTGCGCGCGTTTCGAAGGAGCTCTCCGCGCTGCTGCCCGAAGGGCCGGTCCTCATCGTCGGGCTCGGAAACCGCAGCATCACGCCCGACGCGCTCGGCCCGAAAACCGCGGACGGGATTCTTCCGACGCGCCACGTCCGCTCCTGCCTCGAAAAGACGTTCGGCATCCCTTCCCTGCGCGAAGTTTCCGTCGTTTCGCCGGGCGTTCTCGGCACAACGGGGATCGAGGCGGCGGACGCGGTCGCCTCGGTTGCGAAAAAACTCCGGCCGAAGGCGATCGTCGCGATCGACGCGCTTGCCTCGGGGCAGTTCTCCCGGCTTTGCCGCTGCGTTCAGCTGACCAACGCCGGGATCGCGCCCGGCTCCGGGATCGGCAGCCGCCGCGGAGCGCTCAACGAAAAAACGATGGGTATCCCTGTTTTCGCCCTCGGCGTGCCTACGGTGATCGACGGGGCGGAATTTGCAAAGGAAGCCGGCGCCGAACGCGCGCAGACGCCTCCGGGCGCGTTTCTGACGCTCGGAGACATCGACCGGAAGATCACGCTTTTATCCTCGATTCTCGCCGGAGCGATCAACACCGCGCTCAATCCCGCGATTTCGGCGGAAGAATTTCGCCGGCTCACGCAATGTTAACGGATTTTTCTTTTATTTTCGCTTTTTCTATGGTATAATACGGTTTGTATGCAGAGAAAATGCTTTTTGAACCAAACTTTTAGAACGTAAAGGAAGGTTTTTCCATATGGGCCTGATCAAAGCGCTGTTCGGCAGCTACAGCAAGCGTGAAATCAAGCGGATCCAGCCGATCGCGGACCGCGTTCTCGCGCTCGAGGCGAAATACGCCGCCTTTTCCGACCACGAGCTGCGCGCGCAGACCGATCTTTTCAAAGAACGTCTCCGCGCGGGCGAAACGCTCGACGATCTTCTCCCCGAAGCGTTCGCCGTCTGCCGCGAGGCAGCCTGGCGCGTGCTCGGCGAGAAGCATTACCCCGTCCAGATCCTCGGCGGCATCATCCTTCATCAGGGCCGCATCAGCGAGATGCGTACCGGCGAGGGCAAAACCCTCGTCTCCACCCTGCCCGCCTACCTCAACGCGCTCGAAGGAAAGGGCGTACATATCGTTACCGTCAACGATTACCTCGCCCGCCGCGACTCCGAATGGATGGGTAAGATCTACCGATTTTTAGGGCTTTCCGTGGGTCTGATCGTCCACGATCTCGAGGAAAGCGACCGCAAGAAATCCTACGCCGCCGATATCACCTACGGCACGAACAACGAGCTCGGGTTTGATTATCTGCGCGACAATATGGTGATCTATAAAGAGAACAAGGTCCAGCGCGGCCATCATTTCGCGATCGTCGACGAGGTCGACTCGATCCTGATCGACGAAGCGCGCACCCCGCTGATCATTTCCGGCCGCGGCGACAAATCGACCGATCTCTATACCCTTGCCGACCGCTTCGCAAAGACGCTGAGGATGAAAAAAGTCGCCGAGCTCAACGAAAAAGAAGATAACGATACGCTCTATGCCGACGCGGATTTCATCGTCAACGAAAAAGCGAAGACCGCAACGCTGACCCAGAACGGCGTCAAAAAGGCCGAAGCGTATTTCAATATCGAAAACCTGACCGACGCCGATAACCTCAATATCCAGCACCACGTCAACCAGGCGATCAAAGCCCGCGGCGTGATGCAGCGCGATATCGACTACGTCGTCAAAGACGGCGAGGTCATTATCGTCGACGAATTCACCGGCCGCCTGATGTACGGCCGCCGTTACAACGAAGGACTCCACCAGGCGATCGAAGCCAAAGAAGGCGTTAAGATCGCGCGCGAAAGCAAAACGCTTGCGACGGTCACTTTCCAGAACTATTTCCGTCTCTACGAAAAGCTCTCCGGCATGACGGGCACCGCCCTGACCGAAGAGGAGGAATTCCGCGAGATCTATAAGCTCGACGTCGTTGAGATCCCGACCAACAAGCCCGTGATCCGCGTCGATCATCCGGACGTCGTCTATAAGACCGAGCGCGCGAAATTCGCCGCCGTCATCGACGATATCGAAGAGCACCACGCGAAAGGCCAGCCGATCCTCGTCGGTACGATCTCGATCGAAAAATCCGAGCTGTTGAGCAAACTGCTCAAGACCCGCGGCATCAAGCACGAGGTCCTCAACGCCAAATACCACGAAAAAGAGGCCGAGATCGTCTCCCAGGCGGGCCACTTCGGCGCCGTTACGATCGCGACCAACATGGCCGGCCGCGGAACCGATATCAAGCTGGGCGGCAACAGCGAATACATGGCCAAGGCGGAGATGCGCCGGATGCAGATCGACGAGGATCTGATCAGCGAATCGACCTCCTACGCCGAGACGCAGGACGAGGAGATCCTCGAAGCGCGCCGCGTCTTTACCGAGCTCAACCAAAAGTACAAGGAACAGGTCGAAGCGGAAGCCGATAAGGTCCGCGACGCCGGCGGCCTCTATATCATCGGTACGGAACGCCATGAATCGCGCCGGATCGATAACCAGCTGCGCGGCCGTTCCGGACGCCAGGGCGATCCCGGCGAAAGCCGCTTCTATATCTCCCTCGAAGATGACCTGATGCGCCTGTTCGGCGGAGAGCGGATCAGCATGATCATGGACCGCATGAACATCGACGAATCCCAGCCGATCGAGCACAGCATCCTTTCCCATTCCATCGAGAATGCCCAGAAGAATGTTGAAGGCCGCAACTTCGGTATCCGCAAAAACGTTCTTCAGTACGACGACGTTCTCAACCGCCAGCGTGAGATCATCTATAAACAGCGCGATCAGGTGCTCGACGGGATCGATATGAAGGATCAGATCCTCAGGATGCTCGATCAGTCGATCGAAGACAACGTCGCGCGCTATCTGCCGAATACCGCCTCCTCCGCGGAGGAATGGGATTTCGCGGGCCTGCGTCTCCATTATATTCCCTGGCTGATCGGCGAGGACGAACTCAATTACTCGATGGACCGCCTTTCGACGGTCGAACCGAACGAGATCGCCTCCTATCTGCTCGAAAAAGCCCACAAAGCCTACGAGGCGAAAGAAGCGCGCATCGGCTCGAACATCATGCGCGAGCTCGAGCACGTGATCCTTCTGAGGAACGTCGATTCTCTCTGGATGGATCATATCGACGCGATGGAGGAATTAAAGCGCGGCATCCGGCTGCGTGCCTACGCCCAGCACGACCCGGTCGTGGAATACCGGATCGAGGGCTTCGATATGTTCGACGAGATGATCTCCGAAATCCGCGAGAACACCGTGCGCATGATGCTGACCGTTGAGATCCGGCGCGACGAGGAGCCCAAGCGCGAACAGGTCGCCCAGCCGATCACCCCCTCCGGCGACGCAAGCGATAAAAAGCTGCCCGTCCGCCGCGATAAAAAGCCCGGCAGAAACGATCCCTGCCCCTGCGGCAGCGGCCTTAAATACAAAAAATGCCACGGCCGCCCCGGGGCGGAGCCCCTTTAACGCAGGGTTCTCCTGTGGGATGAGCAGGTGCGCCGCCCGGCATGGTGATGCTGATCGTTGAGCGGTCGTTCTGCCTTCGGGAAGCACACCGAAAACGCGAGCAATTATGGTTCTTCTATTCACTCAGCCGATTACGCAAAAGCGAAAAAACGCGGGCATTCGGGTTCCTATCATTCACGCGGCCGATTACGCGAAAGCGAAAAAACGCG
>CACZON010000205.1 GCA_902782805.1 Oscillospiraceae bacterium | reverse complement strand
TTAGGTTCTGGTGGGAGACCGTGCAGGTTCGAGCCCTGTTACCTGCACCAAAAAAGGACAGCTCCGGGAGCTGTCCTTTTTCCTTTGGTTTGGTTTTAGAGAATTGCTTTTCCTTCTTCGACGAGGCGGTCATAGTTTTTGCGGGAAAGCTCGTAGAGCTTCTTGCGCAGGCGTTCGTTGCGGCCGCCGAAGTAACCGCGGTTATCGTAGCCGAATTCTTCCATGAATTTCTGCGCTGCGGCCTCGATCTCCTGATCGGACGCGTCGTCGGGAACGTCGATCGAATGGGTAAAGACAAATTTTCCGGGATACTGTTTCTTGAGCTTCGGCTTATCATTGAGCGGTTGGCCGCCCCAGGAATTGAAGCCCTCCTCGATAAAGAAGGGAACGAAGCCCTCCACGAAGCCGCAGCAATGAAGATCGATATACATCCCGAGCGAATGGGCGCAGTCGCAGGCCTCCTTGACGTAAGGCACGAGCATCTCGCGCGCGGTTTCGCGGGAGAAGAACTCCGCCCGCTGGGAGCCCCAGTCGTCGTTGAAATTGACGACGTCGGCGTTGAACCAGCGCTTGCAGAGCGTATAATACTTTTTGCGGTAATCCGTGATCGCGCGGAAGAAGCGGTGGACGCCTTCCTGCTGCTCCTCATCGATCAGCGCAACCGCGGCGTTTTCGAAATCCATCACGGCGATCAACCGTTCGAACAGACAGCTTCCGAAGGTGATTCCGTGCATCAGAGTCGGATCCGAAAAATTCTCCATCTGGCGGTCGACGCTGCCGAACCAGTTCCAGGAATCCGGATCCGGCACCGTAACGTATTTCTCCCATTCGGTGATATCCTTTACCTTCGGGGAGCCGGGCTTGACCATCGCGCCGCCGGCGGTATCGACAAAGATCCATTCCACGCCGTACCCGTCTACACCGCCGCCCGGGCTGCGGGCGATATTCTCCGGGTCGCAATCGACCTTGATATTGACGATCTCCCCCGGAGACGGGATCCACATCGGAGTTTTTCCTTCGTAGAGACGAATGATGTTCTCCTTCGGCGTGATCGGGGTATTGAATCGAGCGAGTCTTCCCCTTCCCGGATAGGTACCGGTAACGATCATTTCATCGGGCGTAAATTTATCGTAAGACACCGCTGCACCTTCTTTGTGTTTCTTTGATTTCATTATAGACGATATCCCGCCTTTGCCGCAAGAGACAAATGCGGAAAATCCGGTTTCTTTTTCTCCGATCGGTGAAAAGGCCTTGCTCTTTTTCTAAAAAACAGATAAAATAATAGACGGAACCATCCCGTTTTCAAGGAGGCGTTTGCTTTGAATTATGCAGAAGAGTCCCTGCGGCTCCATAAAGAATGGCAGGGGAAAATCGAAGTTATTTCCCGCGTTACCGTAAAGGACAAAGACGATCTATCGCTGGCGTATACGCCCGGCGTTGCGCAGCCTTGCCTGGAGATCCAGAAAAATCCGGAGCTTTCTTTTGAACTGACCCGCCGCCACAACCTGGTCGCGGTGATTACCGACGGCACGGCGGTGCTCGGGCTCGGTGATATCGGCCCGGAAGCCGGGATGCCCGTTATGGAAGGAAAATGTGCGCTCTTCAAGGCGTTCGGCGACGTTGACGCGATCCCGATCTGCATCAAAAGCAAGGACGTCGACGAGCTCGTCCGTACGATTTACTTAATTTCCGGCAGCTTCGGCGGCATCAATCTCGAGGATATCGCCGCGCCCCGCTGCTTTGAAGTGGAACGCAGGCTCAAGGAGCTCTGCGATATTCCCGTTTTCCACGACGATCAGCACGGCACCGCGATCGTTGTCGGCGCGGCGATGCTCAACGCGCTGCGCGTCGTCGATAAAGAAATCGATCAAGCAAAGGTCGTGATCAATGGCGCCGGAAGCGCCGGCATCGCGATCGGAAAACATCTGATGAACCTCGGTGTTCGGCATCTCAAGATGGTCGACCGCAACGGTATCCTCTGCGAAGGAATCGAAATGAACCCCGCGCAGGCGGAAATGGCCGCGGCAACGAACCCAGAAAAATTCTCCGGAAAACTTTTCCGGGTTTATGATCC
>CACZON010000204.1 GCA_902782805.1 Oscillospiraceae bacterium | reverse complement strand
GGGCAGCAGCGCCTGCTTTTTTTGATTTTCCGAGGCGGCGTCGGGCCGGGTCGCGAAAAATTCTTCGATCATCGTTTTCGCAACCGGGTCGATCACGAGTTTTTTCCCGGCGGTTTCGGCGATCGTCTCCTTCGTCAGATCGTCCTCGGTCGGCCCGAGGCCTCCGGTCGTGATGATCAGATCGCTGCGCCGATATGCAGTTTCGAGCGTCTCGCGCAGCCGTGCGGGATTATCGCCGACGACGGTGGTATAGAGCAGGTTGACGCCGATCCCGGAAAGCTCCCGGGCGATATAGGCGGCGTCGGTGTTGATCGTCTGGCCGAGCAGCAGCTCGGTGCCGACGGAGATGATTTCAGCGTTCACGAAAATCCTTCTTTCTATTTGATGCGGATCGGGGTGATTTTAACGGTTTCGAGCGCTTCGGCAACGAGCGCGTCGATCTCGAGCGCCTGCTCCGCTTTTTCGGCTACGAATACCGGCGGCTTCGTGCGCGGATGGCGCGGCGTGAAAACGGTGCAGCAGTCCTCGTAGGGCTCGATCGAGATCTCGTAGGTGCCGATCCGGTGCGCCAACGCTACGATCTCGGCCTTGTCCGTTCCGATCAGCGGCCGGAAAACCGGGAGCTCGGCGACCGCGTCGGTACAGCGGATCGCCTGCATCGTCTGGCTTGCAACCTGTCCGAGGCTTTCGCCGGTGATCAGCGCGCCGCAATCCTCGTCCTGCGCGATTTTGTTCGAAAGACGGACCATGAAGCGCCGCATGATCACGGTAAAGAGCTCTTCGGGGCATTTCTGCAGAATCTCTTCCTGAATGTGTGTGATCGAAACGGTGCGCATCTTCATCGGCCCGCAGTAGGCGGCAACCTTTTCGAGCAGCTCAACGACCTTCTGCTCCGCGCGCTCGCTCGTATAGGGCGGCGAGGCGAAATGGATCGGCACGAGCTCCACGCCGCGGCGCGCCATCATCCAGGCGGCTACGGGGCTGTCGATCCCGCCGCTGATCAGAACCGCGGCTTTTCCGCCGGTCCCGGAGGGCATTCCGCCCGCGCCGGGCAGCGCGTCGGTATGAAGATAGGCTCCGAAATCGCGCACCTCTGCGCGAACGGTCAGGTCGGGATGATGGACGTCGACCTTGAGATGGTGGAATTTTCGCAGGATCGCGGCGCCGACCTCGCGCGAGAGCTCGAGCGAGGTGAGCGGGAAGCTTTTGTCGGCGCGCTTGCTCTCTACCTTGAAGCTCTTCGCCGCGGACAGCGCGGTTGCAAGATATTCCGTTGCGGTATCACAGATCGAGGAAAGCTCCTTTTCTGCGGCGGCGGCGCGCGTAAAGGCAACAATGCCGAAGATTTTTTCGAGCTTTTCCTGCGCCTTGTCCATATCGCAGGACTCGTCCTTCGGGATGACGTAGACCGTCGATTGAGCATAGCGGACGTCGAATTCGCCGAGCGGGTAGAGCCGCCGGCGGATCGTTTTGAGCAGCAGTGCGTCGAACGCGGCGCGATTCTGGCCTTTTAAAACCATCTCACCGAGCTTGATCAAAAAGAGTTCTTTCATCTGGCTTTTTTCCTTCCCTGCGCGGTTCGCATCAGCGTCTGCGAGCCGAGCTTGATCGTTTCCGCAAGGGTGCGGATCTGCGTTTCGTCCGTATCGCGGGAGAAGCTTAAGCGGATCGAGGAATCGATCTGTTCCGCCGGCAGCCCCATTGCAGCGAGGACGTGGCTCTTTTCGCCGCCCGAGCAGGCCGAGCCGGAGGAGACGTAGATCCCGTTTCCCGAGAGGAAATGGAGCATCGTTTCCGAGCGGATGCCCGGAAGCGAGAAATTGACGATATAGGGCAGCGCGTCTTCGGGCGACTGCAGCAAAACGCCCTCGATTCCGGAAAGCAGCGTTCTGCAGAGCAGCGCTTTTTCGCGCATTTGGGGCAGCAGCTTCGCCGGCTTTTCATAATTCTGCGCGGCCGCGGCAAAGCCGCCGATCGCGGGCAGGGCCTCCGTTCCGGAGCGAAGCCCGCGCTCCTGGCCGCCGCCGAGCGCGCGCGCCGGCAGGCGGATGCCTTTTTTGACGTAAAGAAGCCCGGCGCCCTTCGGGCCGTGGATTTTGTGGGCGCTCGCGGAAAGCAGGTCGATCGCGGATTTTCGGACGTCGATCGGTATTTTGCAGAACGCCTGGACCGCGTCGACGTGATAGAGCGCGCGGGGCGCGATCTTTTTAAGAGCGCCGCCGATCTCCGAAAACGGCAGGATCGTCCCGACCTCGTTGTTGACCGCCATGATGCTCACAAGGACCGTGTCGGGCGTGATCGCGCCGAGGATCTCTTCCTTTGTAATTTTTCCGCTCCGATCCGGTTTTAACAGACAGACCTCGAAGCCTTCCTTTTGGAGCGCCTCGAGCACCCGAAGCACCGAAGGATGCTCAAACGCGGTCGAAACGATCCTCTTCCCAAAGCGTTTTCCGAGAGTTGCCGCGCCGAAAAGCGCAAGATTGTTCGCTTCGGTGCCGCCGCTTGTAAAGACGATCTCGTCGCGTTCGGCGCCGAGCGTTTCCGCGAGAAAGGCGCGGGCGGCCTTAAGCTCCTGCTCGGCCTCGAATCCTTTTTTATGGAGCGAGGAGGGATTTCCGTAGGTCTCCGTCATCAGCGAAACCATTTTGGCGATCGCCGGATCGCAGACTTTCGTGGTTGCGCTGTTGTCGAGATAAATTTCTTTCAAAATCGACCCTCCCATCGGGAAAAATGAATTGCAATTTTCAAAAAAGCGGTTTAGTATAGATAAGGATTCAGCGAAACGGAGGTGTGCGGATGGAAAAACTCAAAACGACGAAGCAGCGCCAGGCGATCCTTGCGCTGATCGAACGCAGCGGCGGCGCGGTATCCGCCGAAGAGCTTTACGAGAAGATGAAATCGGAATTTCCGAAAATCGCCGTCTCCACCATCTACCGCAACCTGGAACGATTCGAGGAAACGGGCTTGATCGTCCGCGAGAATCTCAGCGACGGGCGTCTGCGTTTTTCGCCGGCAGCCCACCACGAGCACTACCTGATCTGTACCGGATGCGGCCGAAAGATCGCGCTGTCCGACTGCCCGCTCGAAGAGGTTGAAAAAACGCTTTCGCGGCAGACGGGCTTTCTGATCAGCGGCCACAGTCTTTCGCTTTACGGGATCTGCCCGCAGTGTCAGAGCCGGCAAAAGCAGTAATCGCGGAAAACCGTCTCTATTATAACATGCCGGCGGCGGATCTGCCAACTGATTCTGATACAAATCTTTTACAATTGTAATAAAGCTGTAACTTTTATTTTCGCAGAATGTGTGTTATGATAATAACGTAAACTCAGGCAAGGGGGAACTCTTTTTGGCAGAACCGAAAAAGCGCGCCGCAGCGCCTGCAAGAGCAGCGCAGAAAACCGCTGTCCACGGCAGACCGGCCGCGGGCGGAAAAGAGAAAAATCTGAAAAAAATCCTGATCGTTTCGATCGCCGCCGTTCTGGTGGTGGCGGCAGCCGCCGTCTTCGGGATCAGCTATTTCGGCCGAAGCGGCGAAACGCCGGCCGAGCCGGTCTCTTCCTCGGAATCCGAACCCGAATCCTCCGAAATCGAGGAGTCCGTCCGTTTCCCCGCGGGGACGAAGGTCAGCGGCATCAACATTGCCGGAATGACGATCAAAGAAGCGAAAGAAGCGCTTGCGGGGGTCGAAGCGGATCTCGCGAACCGCTACGGCGACGCGGTGCTTACCTTCGAAACCGAACGGATCAACGTTACCCGCGAAGACCTCGGCCTTTCTTTCAATACCGACAGCCTCCTGATCTCGCTGCTCAACCGCAGCCTGATGGAAAACAAGGGCCTTGCCGGCGAGATCAAACCGGAGTTCTCCTTTGAGGGCGTGCGCGCAAAGCTCGCAGATCTCGCGAACCGGATCAATCAGGAGCCGGTAGACTCCAGCGAAATCGATTTCAATTTCGATACGCTCGAATTCTTTTATAAAGACGGCAAAGACGGCCGCAAGCTCAATACGGACGCTACGCTGCTTTCGCTGATGCAGCATTACCGCAGCGGCTTGAGCAGCCCCGTCACGGTCACGGTCGACCCGATCAAGAGCAAAGGCGTTGAAGAAGGTCTGCTCGATCATTTCGGGAAGATGGGCGAATCCTACAACTACTGCAACAACAGCTACAACGCCGAGAGCAACATGCGCCTCGCGCTGAGCAAGCTCGACCGCGCGGTGATCCCGC
>CACZON010000203.1 GCA_902782805.1 Oscillospiraceae bacterium | reverse complement strand
CCACCGATTATTTTATCCTACTTCCCTGCTTTTTGCAAGTAGTAAGACTGAAAAAACAAGATGATTTTAGCCGTGAATTCTGTGAAGAATGCTGTTTGCCGGCATTTCGGGCCGCTTTTTCGCGAAAAACCGGATTTTTCAGCTTTCCGCAGCTTCTCCGCCCGCCGTCCGCGTCGGATTTTCGGCGTCTTCAGGCGTTTTTTCTCCCTTGCGAAGCACAATCACGTGAGAGAAGAGATAGAGCGCGAAGAGCGCGTTGAGCAGATGGGTCGGGATCTCGAAGGACGAATGGGAGGCGCCGGTGAAATAGCGCTCCGCCGCGTACTGCAGAACCGAAGCGATCAGGAAAACCAGCCCGATCACGCCGTACTGCATCATGCGCTTTGATGCGCGGGCGGTTCCGACGCCGGCAAGGCACTTCGACTGCTCGAACAGGAACAGCAGCGTAAAGACGACGGCCAGGACCTCCACCGAATTTTCGGCGGTGCTGGCGGTCGCGATTTTCGAAACGAAATGCAGAACGACGCCGAGGCAGTACCAGACCGGGGGAACGACCGCAAGGAACGGCGCTTTCCCGAAGACGTTGAAATCGAAGAATTCGCTGCCGGCGAACGCGAAAAAGACGAACGCCGCGAACAACCCGAGGATCGGCTCGATCAGCCCCCAGCCGGGCTGCTTTTCAAAGAGCGTTCCGAAAGAATCGGTGCTTTTGCTCCAGAACAGCGAATAAATATTATAGATGCTGCGCAGGATCACGCCGATCGCGAGCAGCGCCGAGCAGACCGCGCCGAAAATGTTCCTGCCTTCCCGGATCACAACGTTCTGACGCAGGCCGAAGAGGAAAATCAGCAGGATAAAAACAGCGGAAACGCCGAGCAGCGCATAGCGCAGAAGATCCGTGGAGATCCCGGTGGGCAGCCCGAAGATCTCAAAATAACCGATCCCGCAGAGCAGAAGAAACGCGGGGACCGCACAAAACCAGTATTTTTTCATTTCGTTCACCGTTTTCTGATAGATACAGAAGTATTGTATCTCACGAAAAAACTTTCGTCAAGGCAAAGGAGGACTCTCAGATGAAAATCCGGCTGAAAATTTACCCGATCCTGCTTTTTTTGATGCTCGCGCTTCCTTTCTCTGCGCTCTTGCTGCCCGCCGAGGGGAAGGAAGCGCAAAGCGCGCCGGGCGTTTTCCGGATCCGCATCGATCCGGGCGGCGAAATCGCCGAAGTTCCGGAACGCGAATTTCTGATCGGCGCCGTCGCCTGCGAGATGCCGATGCAGTTCTGTGACGAAGCGCTCAAAGCCCAGGCGGTCGCCGCCTATACCTATTACGGCCGTCTGCGCCTTCAAAGCGGCGGCGATTACGATTTTTCCGCCGATCCCGACGCGTTCTACGTCTATACGGACCGCCCGCGGCTTCAGGCGCGCTGGGGCGAAGATTTCGAGGCGTATTACAGCCGGCTCGGAGCGCTTGTAGACGAGGTTGCGGACGAAATGCTTTTTTTCGGAGACGAACCGGTCTGCGCAATGTACTGCGCCCTTTCCTCGGGCAATACGGAAAATCCGGAAGACGTCTTTTCGGGCGTATCGCCCGGCGTACGGGCGGTCGCAAGCCCCTGGGACGCGTTCGCACCGGGATTTTACGAAACGAAGCGCGTCTCTTTCGGGGAGCTCTGCGCGGCGCTCGCGCCGCTCGGGATCGATCCTTCCTCCGTTTCGCCTCAGGAGGTCTTCAGCGCGTTCGAGCGCACTGCCTCCGGCGGGGTCGTTTCGCTTTCCTGCTGCGGAAAAAAGCTGCGCGCGAACGAGCTGCGCGCGGCGCTTTCGCTGCGTTCTTTGAATTTCACTCTGACGGTGGAAGACGGCAGCTTCGTTTTTGCAACGAAAGGCTGGGGTCACGGCGTCGGGATGAGCCAGTACGGCGCGCAGTATCTCGGAAAAGCCGGATATTCGTACCGCGAAATTCTTGCCCACTACTATCCCGGCGCCCGGATCCGCAGCGAATCGGCATAGCGGGAAGAACCGGCTCCGGCGGCAGAACGCACGCGCCGGAAAAAGCGGCGCCGCAGAAGATCCCCGTGTTGAAAAAACGCGCGCGATATGCTAAAATGGAACTGTTAAGGAGGCGATCGCCGTGGCGCAGAATTTCGAGGGAGCCGTGATCTACAACATCTATTTTCCGAAGAAGGACAACATCGTTCTTTTCCACGGACCTTTTTACAGGCTCCGCAAGCGTTATTTTGAAAAACGCGGCGGCGCGCGGGAGCGCGGAATCGCCTATATCTCCGGGCTCGAAACCGAATACCGCGGCTCGATCGGCGCGCTGGGCGCCTCCTGGGAGCTGAATTTCGGCGCCTCGCCGATCCAGCGCCTCTACCACGAAGCGGGCGGATTTTCGATCGTAACGCGCGACTGGCGCGAGGTCGTTCTCTCAAAAACGGTTTTCGACCGCAGACACCGCTTCAAAAAAGCCGTATATTTCGACAACGGAAACGTATCCTGCCCGGATTCGATCTTCGAATACGAAGAGGGAAAAATCGTCTACACCCAGTACGACCGCGATAATTCAACCTTCCGCCGCGGCGTTCTGTTCCCCTGCCCGACCGTTTTCGGCACCGAAGAGCACAGCTTTTTATGCGCACAGTATGGAGATCCGGTTTTCTACGCCGCAACGAGCGCGGGTGATTTCTGCTTCTATCCGACCGCCGAAGCCGCGCAGGAGCGCGCCCTGACGTATCAGAAGATCCTTTCCGGCGAGGAGGAAACCGCCGCCGTCTGGGATCAGAGCGAATACGAGCGCGAGGAATGGAATCCCCCGGAGGAGATCGAAGTCGGCGAAAACTTCCGCTATCTCGGCGAAAAGGACGCCGAAGGAAAGCGCTGCGGACGCGGCCGCACCGAACAGCTCTCCGGCGTCACCGCCTACGAGGGCGGCTACCGCGACGACCTGCGCGAGGGCTACGGCGCCTATTATTATTCCGACGGAACGCTCGCCTATTACGGGCGATGGAAATCCGGTAAGAAGGACGGGCCCGGCGTCTCCGTGAAAAAAGGCCTCGAGGGCTACCATATCGGCTTTTGGGAGCAGGGGCGTCTCGTCGGCTCCAGCGCCGTTTTCGACGGCGACGGCACGCTCAAAAGCTTCGGCAGCGGCGAGGGCGGCAACGCGAACGCTATGCGCGCCGAAAAGATCGGCGAGAACACCCTGATCGGCCGCGAAAGCTCCGGCGGCAAGAAGTGCGGCGCCCTCTTTACGCCCGAAGGAAAGCTCCTTTACGCGGGAGAATTCGAAAACGGCGTCTATTCCGGGCGCGGCGTACTCTTCGGGCAAGACGGTTCGCCCGACACCTTCGGCGAATGGAAGGACGGGCAGTGCATCGAAAAACGCTGAACGGTTATGTAAGCCCGGATGTTTTCCGGGGCTTATCCCTTGAGCATGCTGTCGAACCGTTCCACAACGTTCTCCATCGTATCGAGCGCCTTCGAAGCGGTCCTGCGCAGCGTTTTGCGGTTGTTTTTCGCCGCGGACATGCCGATCGCCATCAAAGCGGCGCCGCCGATCATCCCGAAGCAGACGCCCTTTACGATCGCATTCGCTTTTTTGTACATTCTGAGAATCCTCCCTGTTATGATCAGTAGTCTGAGCCATTTGCAGCCATTCATATTGTGCCTTTCCGAACTCCGTTTATGAAACGGATCCACCGAAATTCAAGATTTTTTCAAAAGGAGGCGGAAGTGTTTTTTCGAAAACACGGATCCATGCCGACGCTCAACATCGTTTTGGTAGAACCCGAGATTCCCGCAAACACGGGCAACATCGGCCGCACCTG
>CACZON010000202.1 GCA_902782805.1 Oscillospiraceae bacterium | reverse complement strand
GCGGTTTTTCCGAAGACGGAAAGCGTAAAGAAGCGGGCGTTCGGCGAAGAGACCTCTTCCCGGAGCGATTCGAGGCTCCAGGGGGAAGAAAAGCTTTCGCGCTCGATTTCGGCGGCGTCTTCGGCGCTCTCGCGCGTCATCGGTGCGATTTCCGGCACGAAGAACACGCGCAGAAACGCGCGTACGGCCGCGAGCAGCTCGTCGCGGCAGCGGCGGTAGGCGGCAAGATCGCCGCCGTAGGGATCGGAGATTTCTTTTTCCGGGCAGAAGATCTTTTCCGGCGCGACTCCGAGCGAGAGCAGTGCGAATTCAAGGCGGCGGGTCATCACGAAAAAGCGGTCGGCTTCCAGATCCCTCCCGTTGAGCGGGCGCGAGGTCTCTTTCTGCGGCGCGGCGCCGACTTCGGCGAGCGCGGCTCTGGCGTTTTCGCTGACGGCCTGCGGTAAATCGACGCCGAGCCCGGCGCTCGAGGCGGTGATCCCGTTAAGCCCGAGGCGTTCTACTTCTTTCAGGAAGAGCGCTTCGGCCATCGGGCTGCGGCAGGTGTTGCCCGTGCAGAGAAACAGTACGTTCATTCGGTTATCCTTTCGCGTCGTACCAGGTTTTCCCGATGGAGGAATCGGCGATCATCGGAACGCGCAGCGAGACGGCGCCTTCCATTTCTTCGGTCAGGATCGCCGCTGCCCGCTCCGCTTCCTCTTCGGGCGCTTCCACGATCAGTTCGTCGTGGACCTGAAGGATCAGCCGCGTACGGAGATTTTCTTTTTTCAACCGCTCGAAAACGCGGATCATCGCGATCTTGATGATATCCGCCGCGGCGCCCTGGATCGGCATGTTTTTCGCGACGCGCTCACCGAACGAGCGCAGATTGAAGTTGCTGGAGGAAAGTTCCTGGAGGTATCTGCGGCGGCCGAAGATCGTTTCGGCATAGCCGCGCTCGCGCGCAAGTGAAACGGAACGCTCGAGATAATCGCGCACGCCGGAAAAATGTTCCAGATAGTTTTCGATGTACTGTTCGGCTTCCTTTCGGGAAACGCCGATATCCTTGGAAAGCGAAAACGCGCCGATCCCGTAGACGATGCCGAAGTTGACCGCCTTCGCGCGGGAGCGCATCTCGGAGGTGACCATTTCCTCCGGCATGGAAAAGACCTGCGCGGCGGTTGAGCGGTGGATATCTTCGCCGGAGCGGAAAGATTCGATCATATTTTCGTCGTTGGCAACGTGTGCCAGAACGCGCAGCTCGATCTGGGAATAGTCCGCGTCAACGAGGACGCAGCCCTCTTCCGCGATAAAATAGCGACGCAGCTCTCTTCCCTGCGCAGTGCGTACGGGAATATTCTGGAGGTTCGGCTCGGTTGAGCTGATGCGTCCGGTCCGCGTTTCCGTCTGATTGAAGTTCGAATGGATGCGTCCGTCGGCGGAGACGACCTTCAAAAGGCCTTCGCAGTAGGTGGAATTGAGCTTTGCGAGCGCGCGGTACCGCAGGATTGCGTCGACGACCGGCTCGTAGCGCAGCCCCTCAAGGACTTCCGCATTGGTCGAATAGCCGCTTTTCGTCTTTTTGCCGTGAGGCAGGCGGAGCTTCTCGAAGAGCGTTTCGCCGAGCTGTTTCGGGGAATTGATGTTGAATTCGCAGCCGGAAAGCGTCCAGATTTCCTCCTGGAGCGCGGCGATCTCGGCTTTCAGCTTTTCGCCGTAGGCGGCGATGCCGGCGCGGTCCACCGCAAAGCCGGTATGCTCCATCGCGGCCAGAACGCGCGCGAGCGGGAGCTCGATTTCGTAGAAGAGTTTTTCCTGGCCGTTTTCCCGCAGATCTTTCAAAAGGCGGTCGGAAAGCGCGCCGATCACGGCGGCCTCGCGGCAGCGGACGTCTTCAAAAAGCGGGGCTTCCAGAGAATACTGCGCGGCAAGGCGCAGCGGGGAATAATTGTTTGAGGAGGGATTGATCAGATACGCTGCAAGCTCAAGATCCATCGTGATGCACTCAAGCTCCACGCCGAGATCGTCCGCCGCCTTATAAAGCGGCTTTACGGAGACGGTGCGCTTCGGAACCGGCAGCGCGCAGAAGGCGCGGAAAAAAGCGTCGTCGTATTTGACGTCGAAGAGCGTTTTGCCGATCAGGAAAACGAAACGGGAGATTCCGTTTTCGTCCGCGTCAAAGACGAAATCGGCGCGCCCGAAATCGAACAGCTTTGTCAGAACGGCGGCGCCGTCCTCATAGACGAGCACGTCCGGCAGCGCGTCCTTGGAAGCGGCGGGCTCGGCCGGCGCCGATTCGGCCGGGAGCAGCTTTTCCATCAGGGAAAAAAGCTCCAGCTTCGTCATCAGAGCGCGGGCGTTTTTCAGATCGATCGGCGAGCGGCGGTAATGTTCAACGTCGAGATCGACCGGCGCGTTTTTGACAATCGTTCCGAGGAAATAGCTCAGATACGCGCTTTCTTTTCCTTCGGCGAGCTTCTTGCGCGTTGCGGCCTTGATCGTTTCCGATTCGAGGTTTTCGTAAACGCCGTCGAGCGAGCCGAAGGCGGAAATCAGCTCCGTTGCGCCCTTCGGTCCGATTCCGGCGACGCCGGGGATGTTGTCGGAGCTGTCGCCCTGGATCGCCTTGAGGTCGATCATTTGCTTCGGCGTCACGCCGTAATCCTCCCGTACTTTTTCGGGGGTGTACAGCGTGGTCAAGGTCTGACCGAATTTTGTCGTAACGAGGCGGACGAAGGTCTTTTGCGTTACGAGCTGGAGGCTGTCGCGGTCGCCGGTCGCGATCACACATTCGTTTTCGGTCCGTTCGCAGGCGTCGGCAAGCGTGCCGAGAATATCGTCGGCTTCGAAGCCTTCGCATTCAACGGTTTTGTAACCGAGGTCGTGTAGGAGCTCCTTTAAAAGAGGCATCTGCTGCGCGAGCTCGTCGGGCATACCCTTGCGCTTCGCTTTGTAGCCGTCGTAGGCTTTGTGGCGGAACGTCGGCGCGTGCATATCAAACGCGATCGCAACGGCCTGCGGCTCGGTATCGCTCTCGATTTTTCCGAGCATGGTCAGAAACCCGTAGATTCCGTTGGTGAAAAGTCCGTCTTTCGTTGTCAGCAGCTTGATTCCGTAAAAAGCGCGGTTCAGGATGCTGTTGCCGTCCAGAACAAGAAGTCTCATAAAAATCTCCCGTATCAGATAGAATCGTTTTCAACAAAAAATATTATATCACTTTTCAACCCAAAAATTAAGTGGTAAAATACTGATAGTATGAGAAAAAGAGGTTAAAAATGTTCGAACTTCCCGGAAAAATCGCGCTTGCCCCGATGGCGGGCGTTACGGACCGCGCGTTTCGCGAAATCTGCATGGAATTCGGCGCGGATTGCTGCACTACGGAGATGGTCAGCGCCAAGGCCGTTGAGCAGGGCAATAAAAAAACGGACGAATACGCGCGCCTGAGCGAAAAGGAGCAGCCGGCGGCGATCCAGATCTTCGGCGACGATCCGAAGGCGATGGCGTACTGCGCGAAGAACCTGATGCGGTTTTCTCCCTGGGCGATCGATATCAATATGGGCTGCCCGGCGCCGAAAATCGCGGCGAGCGGCGGCGGCGCGAACCTGATGCGCCAGCCGAAGCTCTGCGGCGAGATCGTCGCTGCGGTCTCGGGCGCGGTTTCGGTTCCCGTAACGGTCAAGATCCGCAAGGGCTGGGACGAAACGAGCGTCAACGCGGTAGAAATTGCGAAAATCTGCGAAGAAAACGGAGCGGCGGCGATCACGGTCCACGGGCGCACCCGCGCGCAGATGTATTCCGGCCAGGCGGATTACGGGATCATCCGGCAGGTCAAAGAGGCTGTATCGATCCCCGTGATCGGCAACGGCGACGTGAAAGATCCGCAAAGCGCGCAGCGCCTGTTCGACGAAACGGGCTGCGATATGATCATGGTCGGCCGCGCAGCGCAGGGAAACCCCTGGATCTTCAGGGAGCTTTCGGCGTATTTCGGCGCGCGCCCCTATGCTCCGCCGGGCCCGGCCGAAAGGATGGCAGTAATGCGCGAGCATATCGCGCGTATGTGCGCTTACAAAGGCGAGCCGCTGGGAATGAAGGAAGCGCGAAAGCATTTTGCCTGGTATCTGCGGGGGCTGCGTTCAGCGGCGGCGTTCCGGCGGGAAGCGGTTTTGATGAGCGCGCTTTCCGACCTCGACCGGCTGATCGAAAAAGTACTCGCCGAGAATCCGGAGGAATAAAGCGAAAAAAGAAGAGCAGGCAAAGGCGCCTGCTCTTTTTGTTTACGGAAGATTATTCTTCGTCGGGGTACGGGATCGCGTCGTCTGCAAAGAGGCCGTTGTAGGTCGCCTCGTTGACGATGCCGGTCGCGTAATAATCGTTGTAATACTGGAAGGTCGAAACGGCCGCTTCCGTAAGATCGCCGAAATCGCCGGAGGGCTCGTCGATCACGAGATAGCCGAGCTCGATCAGGCGCTTCTGAATCTCGAGGACGCGCTCGCCGCTGTCGCCGTTTTTCAGTTCCACGAATTCACCGTCTGTGGAGGATTCACCGCCGCTCGGCTCGGACGAGGAGCTGGAAGGCTCGGGCTGAGAGCCCGGCGGGTTGCTTCCGTTATAGACGGCGTCGACGATGTAGTTCGTCGCGTCGATTACGGTCGTCCCCTGGCGCGAGAGCAGCGCGGGATCGATCTCGTAGACGCTGTTTCGGCTGACCGCGCGCAATCCGGCGTAATCGGAGGAAGCGAGAATCGAAGCGGAAAGACCTTTGGGGCAGAAGATATAATCCGGATCAACGATTTTCAGCGCCGCGAGCGACGTATCGGCGGTGGACTGGAAGCCGTTGACCAGACCTGCGGCTTCGAACAGGATGCCGACAAACGAATCTCCGTCGGCTGCGCCGCCCTGAAGATCGGTTAAATAAACGGCGGTGGAAAGGACGGAAACGCCCGGCAGAGTGCGGGTGATATCGTCGAGGCCCGCAAGAACTTCCTGCGCACGCGCGACGCCGTCGGCAGCGCCGGTCGTTTTTCCTTTGAAAACGGAGGCGACGTCGGAATAGAGCTTTTCGAGGCCCGCGCGGCTTTTCGCGGATTCGATCACCATGACCGGAACGCCTTTGAGCGCGAGCTCCTCGAAGTTTTCGGGCTTGGTATCAAAGAGAACGAGATCCGGCTCGAGGTTTTTGATCGCGGCAACGTCGGCTTCGTCCACCGAGGGCAGAACCGAAAGCGCGCTCTGGGAGCAGGATGCGTCCCGCGCGACCAGGGAGTCCTCCAACGAGCAGGCAAGGATTACGTCCGCGAGATTCTCCGAGAAAACGACGACACGCTGCGGCGGCGTTTTCACCGTCAGCCCGCCGACGGTCAGCGGATATTCGCTGATCGGAAGCGAGGATTCCGAGGGCGTTTTGGATCCGGAACAGGCGGCAAAGCTCAGGCAGAGCAGCAGCGAGAGTACGACGCCGAGGATGCGGAATGATTTTTTCATAGCGAAACTCCTTTCCCGAAGGTTCAGCGGCGGTGGTAATGGCGGCCGAGTTTTTCCTTGAGGAATCCGGAAAAATCAGAGGCCGACCCAAGCGCAAAACCGGCTTTGTTGACAAGATACGCGTGGTCTTCCCCGAAATAGAGATAGAAGAATTCCTTCGTCTCGTATCCCTCCGTCACCTGGAGGTAGGGATAGATCCCGTTTGCCTGCAGGCCGGAGAGCCGGAAGGAATCATCACGGAAGGAGAAGATGGCAACGCGGTTCGGATATTTCTGATACGAGCGCAGCAGCTCGCGGGTAATCTTTTTCGAGGTGGTCAAGAGGCGATAGATGCTGAAAAGCGCGATCACGGCAAACAGCAGCAGACCGAACCAGTAATCGGTGGCGCGCGAGATCAGCGAAACGATGATAACGACCGAAAGCGCGATCGAAATCAGATAGATCGGGATCGTCGCCGGATTTTTCCGGTAGGCGTGGAAGACGGCGAATTTGCGCAGCGCATCGTCGCCGTGGACCGTTTTGTTGAGGAAGAGCGTCTCGGATTCTGTCAGCTCGCCGGCCTCCTCCAGCTTTTTGCGGTTGGCGCGGAACTCGGAAAGGCCGTCGGCAATCTGTTTTTTGCGGCGCTTCTGGCGGCTGGAGCGGACCTTGAGGTAGATGATCAGCGTGATCAGAACCGCAAGCGCGAGGATCAGCGGCAGAAGACCGCGCAGCAGCGCGCCTACGGAAGTGTCCGTTTCCGGAGGCTCCGTGATTTTCGTAAAGCGCAGCGCGGTGACGACCATTTTGAGGAAGTCGAGGTCGCCCTGCTCCAGCGCGCCGTAGACGTGGGTGGAAAAGGTATACGAGAGGCCGTTCATCACGGTCATATAGCTCATCTCGTCCATCGTCGTCGTTTCGTTCTGGAAATGGATGCGGTCCTGAACGAAGCGGTAATCGCCGATCATCACGAATTCGGCAGCGGAATCGAAGCCGTCGTTCATGTTGATCTTGGCGTAATCGTCCAGAACGGCGGCCAGGATCTCGTCGTTCGCGAGCGTGAGGTTATAGATGCTGGAGACCGCCAGGGAGTCCTTTTTGGCAAGGTAGACGTTGTAACGTCCGCCGGGACTCACGAAATGAGCCGCCGCGCCGAGATCGTCGTAGCGCTGATAGTATTCGGCGGGATCCGTGATGCCGGCGTCCGCCCAATCGGGAGAATTGATCGGCGTGTCGTTGGAAAGAACGATCACGTTCTCAGGGAAGGTGAAGCTCATGTTCTCTTTTTCGATGAGGTATTCTTCTCCCGCCCCGACGCCGCGCGCGGAAAGCGGCAGCGCGGCGATCAGCAGCGCGCAGAAGACGAGGCAGAGCAGTTTTTTGAGGGGCTTTTTCATAAAGGTCCTCCTGAAACGGAAAGGATTAAGAGACGAATCGCGTAACGATCCAGGCGATCGAGAAAATGACCGGCTGATGAAGGATATAGATCCAAAGCGCGTGCTTCCCGATAAAGGAAAGGAACGGCACGCGGCTTTTATAGGTAAAAGCGGGGAACTTTCCGGCCTTTGCGAGGCGGCCGAGATAAGTGCCGAAGAGGAACACGAAGATCCAGGGCAGGATCGGGAAATAGTCGGCGGAATAGAAGGTTTCCGAATACATTCCGAGCGGGAAAAGAAGGTTCGTTTTGTAGAGAACCGCCGGCAGCGGAAGAACCGCCGCGAATTTTCCGTGTTCCACCCAGGCAAAGCAGAACGTCAGCACCGCGCAGGCGGTCAGCCCGAGCCAAAGCGGGATCTTTTCACGCCATTTGGCCGTCAGCCCGTACCAGATCATGGCGAACGCGAGAAAATGGAGGATGCCGAACAGGATCACGTCCTGCGGGAAGAGGAAATACGTTACCAGCGTTACGACAACGGAGACGGCCGCGAGCTTGAGCCCGCGCTTGAGGTTCGAGCGCGAAAGCTGGGAAACGATTCCGGAAATGACGATAAAGATCGTTGCGAAGTAGGGATCGATCGGCTCGAAAATCGCAAGGACGCGATAGGCGAACGGGATCGAAAAGATCGTGGCAAGCGTATAGAAGGTATGATAAAAAATCATGCAGAGAACCGCGGCGCCGCGGATCTCATCGAGCAGGCAGATCCGTTTAGTTGCTTCCATTTTCCGTTACCTCGTCAATGACGGCCTGCGTAAAATCGATGCCTCCGCGGTAGGGATAAACCGCAACGCCGTTTACGCCGCGCGCGAACGCGTAAAAGCCCGATTCATAGCAGATCGGATAGAACACCGCCTGTTCGCTCAGATATTTTTCCGCAGCCAGCAGCGAGGAAAGCTCGTAGCGCCCGAGCAGCGCGTCGTAGTGTTCGTCGTTTAAAAACGTCGGGTTTTCCGGATTCTGCGAAGAAAAGACGTCCAGAAGAGAGGAAGCTTTTTCGTTCGGGGGAGAGACCGCGAAAAACGCGATCTGGAAATTCCCGGAAGAGACGGCGGCGCTGCGTTCGGCTTCGGAAACCGGATTCATATTGAAATAATTCCCCATCTCGCGGTTCCAGCTGATGATCAGCTGATTGACGAGGTTTTTGGTTTCGTCATCGTCGGTGCAGAGGACCGAAACGGAGGGCATCGCGTCGTGCTCCAGGCTTTTCAGCCGCGCGATCGCCGCCTGCGGCGCCGAGGCGTCGAACGGCAGCAGCACGGTTTCGCCGACCAGCTTGCGGTAGCTCTGCTCGCGGAAGGTCATATCCGCGGGGATCAGGTTGTCTGCCGGCGCCGTTTTCTCCGGCAGGTTTGAAAGAAGAAGCTGCCGGTCGACGGTCGAGGCAAACGCGCGGCGGATCTCAGGGTACTGCATCAGCTCATCGCGCAGATTAAAACAGAGGCCGCAGGTGGAGCGGCTGAGCGATTCGACCCGCAGACCGAGCGCCTGCGCTTCTTCCGCCTCGCGTTTCGTAAGCTCGGCAACGCAGACGGAACCGTCGAGCAGTTTTTCGGTCAGGCGGCTGGTATCGCCGGAAATCGTAAAGGTCAGCGAAGCGGGAAAAACGTCGAATCCGCTTTGATAATGAGCGTTTCGAAGAAGGTTGAGATAAGAGCCGGGCTCCCAGGCATAATAGCTTTCGAAGACGAACGGCCCGTTCGTTACGAGATAGCGCGGCTCAAGGCCGTATTTCCCGTTGGTGGAATCAAAAAACGACTGGCAGCAGGGCGAAAACGCCGGGTGAGAAAGGAGCTTCGGGAAATCGGGGAACGGAGTGTCGAGCGTGATGCGCAGGGTGTACGCTCCGATCGCTTCGACACCGAGCGAGGTATCGGGCAGAGCGCCTTCGAATACTTCCTTTGCGCCTTTGATCGGGAAAAACAGAGAGGCGTTGCGCGATTTCGTTCCGGGCGACACGGCGCGGCGGAATGCGAAAACGAAATCGTCCGCCGTAACGGGGAGCTCGCGGTCGTTGTCCGTAACGCTGCGCCAGTAGCGATCCTCCCGCAGCGTGAAGGTGAAGACGGTGGAATCGGCGTTCTCGCTCCAGTCCTTCGCCGCGGCCGGAGCGGCTTCGCCGTCGATCATCCGGGTCAGGCCGTCGAACAGCGCGCGCAGAACGGTCAGGCCGTTTTCATCGCTGCAGGTCTGCGGATCCAGGGAGGACGGATTTTCGGAAAGAATATAATAAAAATCCTTATCGGCGTTTTTCGGACGTTTTTCCTTACAGCCGGAAAACGCGAAAAGGAGAAGCATCAGACAGAAGAAAAAGGAAAGCAGTTTCCTCAAAAAATCACCTCGAGTTCTTTTTTAATTCTATCATAAGAGCGCTGACGATTCAATAAACAATTCTTGAACAAACGGAACATTTTACAAATCTGAAACCAAAATGACGTAATCTTCTTTGCGAAGTGCGGTAATATATGATATAATATCTTCGTACGATCTCATTTTGGGGAGGCAGACTCATGGATTTTGCGCTTCGGGAGCGTTTTTTAAGCAAAAGGAGGGGCTCCGGCGGCTGTCTGCGGATCTTTCTGATCAGCTTCGGCCTGGCCGCAGCCGTCTTTTTGCCCTTTATGCTCGTCAATAACGGGTATTTTCTCTATTACGGAGATTTCAACGTTCAGCAGGTGCCGTTCTACCGGCTCTGCCACGATGCGATTTTAAGCGGTAATTATAAATGGAGCCACGTAACCGACCTCGGCGCGAACTTTATCGGCTCCTATTCCTTCTATACGCTCGGCAGTCCGTTCTTCTGGATCTCGCTGCTGTTCCCGAGCAATCTGGTGGCTTATCTGATGGGGCCGCTGTTTATGCTCAAATTCGCCTTCGCTTCGCTGACCGCCTATCTTTTTATCCGCCGCTATACGCGAACGCAGCGCGCGGCGGAGATCGGCGCGATCCTCTATGCCTTCTCCGGATATTCGATCTACAACGTCTTCTTCAACCATTTCCACGAAGCGATGGTCTTCTTCCCGCTGCTGCTCTGGGCGCTCGATCAGTATATGTACGAGCGGCGCCGCGGCGTTTTTGCGGCGGCAGTCTTTGCCTGCTGCTTCGTCAATTATTATTTCTTCGTCGGACAGGTTGCCTTTACGCTGATCTACTGGTTCGTCGGGATGGTTTCCCGCCGCTGGGAGATTCGCCTGCGCGACGTTCTGCTGCTGTTCCTCGAGGCTGTGATCGGCGTGCTGCTCTCCTGCGCGCTGCTCGTTCCCTCGATCTTTGCGGTTCTTCAGAACCCGCGCGTCAACAATTCCTTCGACGGATGGAACGCGATCCTTTATAACGTCAACCAGCGTTATATGCATATCATCGAATGCTTCTTTTTCCCGCCCGATATTCCTGCGCGGCCGAATTTTACGCCCGATTCCCAGTCAAAGTGGGCGTCGCTCGGGGCCTGGCTGCCGCTTTTCAGCATGTCCGGCGTGATCGCGTTTTTGCGGATCAAAAAATCCCACTGGCTCAAAAAGCTGCTTGTGATCTTCTTTATCATGGCGCTCGTGCCGGTGCTCAATTCCGCGTTCCAGCTCTTCAACTCCTCTTTTTACGCGCGTTGGTACTATATGCTGACGCTGCTGATGGCCCTTGCAACGGTCAAGGCGCTCGAAAGCAATCAGGTTCATTTCAAGAAGGCGATCGGGATCACAACGGCGATCACCGTCGGGATCACGCTGCTGATCGGTCTGATGCCGGTCAAATCGAAGGATCTGAAAGATATCAACGGCAATCCGCTGACCGTGTTCGGCCTCGAGCAGTATCCGACACGCTTTTGGAGCTATGTTGCGATCTCGCTCTTCTGCCTCTGCCTGTTCTCCTTCCTCGTCTTCTACTTCCGTAAAAACCGCGAACAGTTCCTGCGCTGCACTTCGGCGGCGCTGGCGCTGATCAGCGTTGTCTATTCGATCTTTGTGATCGCGGTCGGCAAGACCCAGTCGGCGGATCCGCGCGAACATCTCATCCCCTACGCGCTCAACGGCGGCGAAGACGTCGATCTCCCGGATCTCGACGTCTGCCGTGTCGATTTCTACGAATCGCTCGATAATTCCGCGATGTTCTGGCAGGTCCCGAGCATCCAGGCCTTCCACAGCATCGTTCCGGGATCGATCATGGAGTTCTATCCCTCGATCAACGTCACGCGTGACGTCGGCTCCCGCGCCGATACGACCCACTACGGTCTGCGCGGCCTGACCTCCTGCCACTGGCTCTTCGACGACGACAGCGACCGCGATTATTTCGACGGCGACGAGCACGACAAGCCCGCGATGCCCGGCTGGAAATACTACGGCAACCGGAACGGGTTTGACATCTGGGAAAACGAATACTATATCCCGATGGGCTTCTGGTACGGCAGCTACGTAACGCCCAAAGAATACGAAGCGCTCGATAAGAAAAAACGCGAGCTGCTGCTGTTGCGCGCGATGGTAATGACAGAGGAGCAGGCGGCGAAGTACCCCGGCGTGATCAAACACTTCGAAGGCAGCAAAAACGCCGCCTACGACGAAGGGACCTATTTTACCGACTGCAGGATCCTCCAGAAAAACGTCTGCAGCGAGTTCGGCTACGATAACGACGGGTTCTCGGCAAAAATCACGACCGATCAGAGCCGTCTGGTTTTCTTCAGCGTTCCCTACGAGCCCGGATGGAGCGCGAGCGTCAACGGCAAGCCGGTCGAGATCGAAAAGGTCAGCGTCGGTTTTATGGCGGTCTGCGTGCCGGAAGGCGATAACGAGATCCGCTTCGATTTTACGACGCCGGGGCTTTCGATCGGCATCGTGATTTCGCTCTGCGCGCTGCTGCTGCTCGGCATCTATCTGCTCTGTGTGAAGATCCTGAAGATCGATGCGGATTACGTTCCGCCGCAGCGGCGCAGGCTGCGCACGCTCTCGGACTATGAGGCGCAGACCGGAAAAACCTTCGGCGCGGTCGCCGAAAACGAAGAGGAACCCGATCCGCAGGAGCCGGATCGGAGTGAAGAAAAAGAAAACGAACCCGGGCCGGAGGCTGCAGACGCAGCGCCGGCAGCGGTTCAGGCAAAGGAGGCGCAGGAAGATGAGCGCAGTCAAACTCGCGCTGGTGATCCCCTGCTATAACGAAGAAGAGGTTCTCCCGGATACGAACGAAAAGCTCCGCCGCAAGATGACGGAGCTTCAAAACGACGGAAAAATCGGCGAAGGGAGCCGCATCCTCTACGTCGACGACGGCAGCCGCGACGCAACCTGGGCGCTGATCTCGAAATTCTGCGCGGAGGACCCGCGCGTCGCGGGGGTAAAGCTTGCCCACAACCGCGGCCATCAGACGGCGCTGCTCGCCGGGCTCGAGACCGCAAAAGAATTCTGCGACTGCGCGATCAGCCTCGACGCGGATCTGCAGGACGACATCGAGGTTTTCGGGCAATTCCTCGAAAAATACGAGAACGGCTGCGAGATCGTCTACGGCGTGCGCAGCTCCCGCGAAAAAGACACCGTCTTCAAGCGCGGCACGGCACAGGGCTTTTACAAGCTGATGAAGGCGTTCGGCGTGGAGCTCGTCTATAATCACGCGGACTACCGCCTGATGAGCCGCCGCGCGCTCGAAGCGCTCGGAGAATATCAGGAAACGAGCCTCTTTTTGCGCGGGATCGTTCCGATGATCGGCTATAAAACGGACTGCGTCTATTATTCGCGCGGCGAACGCCTCGCCGGAGAATCAAAATATCCGCTCAAAAAGATGCTCTCCTTCGCGATGGACGGCGTGACCTCCTTTTCCGTCAAGCCGCTGCGGCTGCTCTTTTCCTTCGGCGTGATCCTGCTGATTCTCGCCGTGATCGGCGCGATCACGGCGCTCGCGCTCGGGCAGTTCGTCGGCTTCTGGGGGATCTTCTGCCTGATCGCCGCCGCGAGCGGCGTGCACCTGATCGCCGCCGGCGTTTTGGGCGAATATATCGGAAAAATCTATCTCGAAGCCAAAAAGCGCCCGCGCTATCGGATTGAGACCACCGCAGGCGACGTGGCGAAAAATCCGAACGAATAAACAAAAAAGAAAAAGCCGAGGGCGTGTGCCCTCGGCTTTTTTGCCGCTCGTTATGAAAGCTTAATCCGTATCTTTCGTGCTTTTGGCGAAAAGCGATTCGAGCGTACCGAAAATCGTCGCGAACTCGCCGAGCTTTTGAAACCCGTATTTTTCATAGAGCCCTTGCTCGCCGCTCATGAGATAGACGGATTCATATCCGAGCGTTTTTGCGTATCGCGAAGCGGCAAGGAGCATTTTTTCGGAGAGCCGGTTCCCGCGGCGGCTCGGATCCACGTAGACGCAGCCGATAAAGGGCGAATAGCCGTACCTTTCCGGCATCTCGTCATACTGCGTAAAACTGCAGAAGCCGCAAAGTGCGCCGCCATCGCAGACAACGAATACGCGCTCCCAGGGGAGGAAACGGTCTTCTTCCATCTGCTTTGCGAGGAACGCTCCGCCCGGCCATCCGCTTTCTGCGGCGAAGCGGCGCGCCGTTTCCCAGAGCGGGTGGGTTTTTGTAATCGCGATGATCTCCAAGGGGTTCTCCTTTCGTAAAACACACGCGAAAAACGGCGGGAATCAATCCTCCGTCTCGTTTTCGGCGCTGCGGATCCGCTCGAGCATATACCCGGCATACTCCTGAGAAAGCGCCGCTTCATACTGCGGCGCGACGCCGCCCGCATACTGCGCGAGCGCCCGGGCGATCAGCGGGCGATATTCTTCCGGCAGGCGCGCAAGGCCCCATTGCCCGCCTTCTTCTTTCGAGAGGATTTTTCCCTCTTCCCGATATGCAAGGACCCGGCAGAGGTTTAAAATTACGTACATCGGGTTTTCGAGCACGTCCTCCGCGGCGTCTTCCACGTCGAAAAGGATGCTGTCGAAATAGTCCGCCGGCGAAACCTCGCCGAAAACGGCTTCGATCGGCGCTCCGAAGAGCGTTTTGCCGCGCGCGCGCAGGATCGTTACGTGCGCCGCGAGGTCCGGGTCGACGCCGCGAAGCCTGCGAAGATATTCCTCCGGATCATGCCGCCAAAGCGAGAGATACCCGGCGGAAAAATGCAGCTCGTAGGGCGTCGGATAGACGAACGGGCTGCAGACCGCTTTGCGCAGAACGCTCAGCTCGAGGCCTTTTTTCGGCGCGTCTTCGTTGAGCGCGGCCGTCGCGTTCAGAAAAGCCCGTTTGGTTTCGTCCGAAAGCGGATCGTTTACGACGGTCAGCAGATCGAGATCACCCGTTTCGGGATGAAAACAACCCATCGCGGCGGAACCGTGAAGATACACGCCGACGAGATTATCGCCGAGGATCTTCCGGTTTTCCGAAACGAAGCGGTCCAGCAGTTCCTGATAAGGCAGCATACGGCTCCTCCTTGAAAATGAAAAAGCAAAAAATCCGCCGGCAGAACCGACGGATTTTTCTGGCGCGCTTGAAGGGACTCGAACCCCCGACCTACTGGTTCGTAGCCAG
>CACZON010000201.1 GCA_902782805.1 Oscillospiraceae bacterium | reverse complement strand
GCTCCAGGGAGGATTGTCCGCAGCGAGCTTTTCTTTTCGGAAAGCCCTGTATTTTTCGGTCTGTTCCATACAATCCCTCAGTCTGCTGCGCAGACAGCTCCCTTTACACAAGGGAGCTGTCCCACACCGTAAACACAGAACGAGGTCCCCGAAAAGTCGAAACAATCGGGTACCCGCAAAAATCATGGATTTTTACGGGAAAGAAGCAACAGCCCGATCGCGAAGCCGCCGTTCGTTCGCGAACGGCAGCGAGTTCCAGGGCTGATTGCGGCAATCCGTTCCTCCCCACTATTTTTCCGCACACAACAGCCTTTGTGCAAAAAGGTGAAACCATGAGAAAGTTTTTCCATACAAAATCCTTTCGGGTTCTGATCGGCGTAGTCGTCGTTCTGCTCGGCGTTCTGATCTATACCCAGAGCGTCGACAATTCGCTGACCGCCAATATCATCAGCTTCTTCTCCTCCCCGATCCAGAAGGCGAGCACCTCCGCTACGAATTCCGTCCGCGAAAAGCTCTTTCCCCCGGACGAAAAAACGCTCGCCGAGCAGGTCGCCGAGCTGGAGGAGGAAAACCGCGAATACCGCCGGCAGCTGATCGAATTCGAAGAAACCAAAAAGCTCGTTGAGCAGTACCGGCAGATGCTGGGGATCAAGGAAGAAAACGAGGACTTCGAAATGGTCCCCGCCTCGATCATCAGCACCGATTCGATGAGCCCGTTTTTTATCTTTACAATCGATCAAGGAGATCGCGACGGCGTCTCCGAAGGGGATCCCGTCGTCTCGAAGGACGGACTGGTCGGCTGGATCTCCAACGTCTATAAAACGACGAGCGTCGTTACGACGATCTTCTCCGAGGACGCCCACATCGGCGCAACGGTGAAAACGAAGCGCGAAACCGGCGTGATCGAAAGCAACGTCAGGCTCTCGGATCAGGGGCTCGTGCGCCTTTCGTTCCTCGATACGAATACCGAGATCACCGCGAACGACCTCGTTACAACCACCGGCCTTTCCGGCAATTTCCCGAAGGACGTCGTCGTCGGGCGGGTCCTCTCCGTTGAGCTCTCGGAAAACGGCATCTCGAAGCACGCGCTGGTAAAACCCTACGCCAGGATCCGCGATCTCACGGACGTTTTCGTCGTTACCGATTTCGAGGGCAAGGGCGAGGTCGACGCCGACGAGCTCTATCCGCCGGAATCTTCCTCCGAGCCGGAAAGCACCGCTTCCTCATCCGCCTCTTCGGGCGCGGAATCCTCCGCGGCGGAAGATTCCTCCCCGCAGGAACCCTCTTCCGATTCCGAAAACGGCGAAGCTTCTCCGGAGGAATAAGCGATGAGCTCGAAAACGAAACACGACCTGATCCGCTATTTTGCCTACCTGCT
Organism: Oscillospiraceae bacterium; assembly: GCA_902782805.1. Classification (GTDB taxonomy): domain Bacteria; phylum Bacillota; class Clostridia; order Oscillospirales; family Acutalibacteraceae; genus RUG612. The sequence continues at coordinate 740 of CACZON010000201.1, read as the reverse complement.
TGAATTTTTGCTGCTGCTGACGCTGCAGTGTACCCCGCGGCTGTTCCCGCGCTTTTTCGGCGCCGCGCCGCTGTTCCTTGCGCCGGCCGCCTGCCTGATCGCCATGTACGAGCCGGTCGTCCCCTCGATCTTCATCGGAGTGTTTGCCGGGCTCCTGCTCGATTTTTCCGGCGGCGGGATCCTCGGCTTCCACGCGACCGTCCTCGCGATCCTCTGCTACTTTATCGCATCGCTCTGTGAGGAATATCTCCAGACGAATTTCGTCACCGCCCTGATCCTCGGGGTGGTTTCGGTTTTTCTGGTCGTTTTGCTCAACTGGATCTTCCTCTATTTCCTCCCCGGTTATTCCTTCCCCGGCTACGCCTTTACCCGCCATTACCTCACAAGCTTCGCGGTAACCGCGGTCTTCGTCCCCCTTCTCTACCTGATCAACCGTCTCATCGCCGTTAACATCCACGAATAGTTTCACCTCCGCGTTTTTTCACTTCCGCGTAATCGGCTTTGTGAATAGATGCAGCTTTTATGCTCGCGTTTTTTGGAAAACTCCCGGCTTGTCATGTTGAGCGAAGCGGCAATGCCGCGCAGTCGAAACATCTCCGCTTTCGCGTAATCGGCTGTGAGATAGAAAAAAACTGTTTCGCTCGCGTTTTCACCTTCGCGGAATCGGCGGAGTGAATAGAAGAGCCGTATTTGCTCGCGTATAAGGCATGCTTCCCAAGGGCAGAACGCAGGCGGCGAAG
>CACZON010000200.1 GCA_902782805.1 Oscillospiraceae bacterium | reverse complement strand
CTGCGACTGTGAAAGATGATTCTGTTTACGCAGGGCTTTCAGTTTCTGCGGGAAGGTCTGATAATCCATATTTCCACCGCCCTTTCAAATCTATTATAACGCTTCAGGTGGAAATATTCAATCAAAAATCAACCAAAAGTTCAATTTTTGCGTAAAAAGAGAAGCCAACGGGGTAAAAACCGCGTTGGCTTCGTTCGACAATGGCGCAAAGGGCTTAAATAAAGAATTTCCGGTAGAGCGACTCGCGCAGGGCAGGGAAAAGGCCGATCACGATCAGGGTAAGCCCTACAACCGCAAGCACGGAGAGCGGATAGAGGCACCACCACTGCATCGGAAGAGAAAAAGTGATATGCAGCAGAAATTCGATCAGCATGCAGAGCCCGCCGATCGCGATCGCCAGTCCGCCGAAAATGAAGAGCGCCCGGTAGGGACGATCGCGGGTGGTATAGCGCAGCAGGACGATCACCGTTTCGATCAGCAGGATCAGCGCTCCGCCCACGGGGAACGCAAAGGAGAGGAACCAGTGCCCGTCCGTTTTCAGACAGACGTACAGCGTAACGGCCATTGCGCACGCCGCGGCGATCGGGAAGAAGATGACGCTGCGGTTTTTTCGGAACCAGAGCGGCAGACAGATTGAAACGTAGCAGATCAGCAGCCCGCCGGCGGCAAAGCCGCTCCAGGTCACTTTTCCGTTCATCTTCAAATCCGTCAAAAAGCAGATCAGAACGGGGATGATCAGGAGCATCGTGATGACGAAGAGCAATCCGCCGCGGCGGACCTTCTCCGCGCCTTCGGTATAGCGGGGATACGGCTTCGGATCGGCGCCGTTCTGCGAAAGGTCCGGATGATAGACGCGCAGCCCGCAGAGGGGACAGCGCTCGACGCCGTTCTGGAGCTCGACGCCGCATTTGATACAGTACATGTGATAATCCCTCCGATCATTCTCTGTCGTTCGATTCCAGCGAGACGTGGAATCCGAGCTTGACGAGGTTTGTAAAAAACTGTTTTTCGAGGCGGGGTTCGATCGTATTGCGGACGATGTTGATAAAGCAGCGATCGCCCAGGCTCGTTACGCCGACGTTGTAGGGCGAAGTCGACTGGGGACCGAGGACGAATTCCGCGCGGTCGACGAAGGGCGCCATCGCCGCCGGCAGCTCCACCCGGCCGAGGTTGGAAAGCGACATCGAGGAGACGCGCTCGCCCACGGTATCGAACACCGCGCGCATGATCAGGTTTTTGAGGAACAGCGGAATGACCTTCATAAACGGATTCTGCTCGTCGTTGACGTTGGGGGTGAAGATCGCGCGCATGTTTTTTTCGGTGATGGTCAGCTGCATCTGGTGATAGACGATTTTGATGAGCTCCTCAAGCGAATAATCTCCCAGGCGCGCGTCGACCCCGATATTGGCAACGGCAACGAAATTGCGCATCGTTTTGCTCTGGAAGAGCTTGCGCAGGTTGACCGGGATCTGGACCTTTACGTTTTTGCGCTTTCTGCGCTTCGGCGTCTCTTCGCTCTGAAGCTCCAAAAGCGAATAGAGCAGGATCGCCGCGAGATAGGCCGTTACCGACACGCCGTATTCGCGGCTGCGGGCAAGGAGCTGATCGCTGGGGATGATCCCGAGCGTCACGTGGAGAAAGCGGTCCGGCTCCTTTTCGCCGCGCAGCCGGTAGACGTTCAGCGGATCGCGCGGCGCCGCCACCGCGCCGGCGTTCGTCTGGAAGCTGTCTTCCAGCTCCTGTGGTTTCGGCGCTTCGGAAAGATCGAGGATCCCGCATTCGGCGGGGATTTCGACGCCGCAGCGCAGGCGGAGATACTCCGCAGCGAGCGTTTTTGTAAAAATCATGGCGCCGGTTCCGTCGGTAACGGCGTGGAAGAATTCCACCGCCATGCGGTTGCGGTAATAGAGCACGCGGATCGCGCAGCGGCGGGTATCGCTGCGCTTCATCAGCACGAGCGGTTGATAGGTATCTTCGCGTACGGCGGGCAGCGCTTCGACCTGCTCGAGGTAATACCAGAACGTACTGCGGCGCAGACGCACGCAGACCGAGGGGAACCGCGGCGCGGTGCGGTCGAACGCCTGCTGGAGCAGGGCGGGATCGACCGGCTCGAAAAAGGAGAAGGAGATCCGATATGCGTTGCTCCAGCTTCTGCGCTG
>CACZON010000199.1 GCA_902782805.1 Oscillospiraceae bacterium | reverse complement strand
GGCGCATAGGCCGGCGTTTCGAGCTCAGAGCTCTCCTCGGGCGGTGGGAGATTTTCGGCCGGATCGACCTGATCGACCGGAACGGAAGAAGTCGGAGACGAGCTCTGAAGTGAGCCGATGATGATGATCAGCACCGCGCTGAAGAGTAAGACCAGACAAAGCAGAACCGCTAAATTGCCGATTTTTCTGGCTGGTCGGTTCCCGGAACGGTTCATAAGGAGTCACCTTTCCTTCAAGAAAATCGTTAGAGAAGCGGCGTCAATACGCCGAGCACAACATAGCGCGCATTTTTAAAATCGTACGCGCAGGTAGAGAGCGTCACGATGCGGTCCGAAGACGACGGCACGATCCCGCTCTGGAATGTCGACATCGCCAGCGCGTGATCGATCAGCGTATCCCGGCTTCCCCCGTAAACCGGGTAGGAATAGCAGACATCGTCTGTGGCGGCGGTATAGCCCGCAAAAAGCTCCAGAAGGAAATCGCCGGAGGGAGTATCGATCAGCATGGTGGGATGCGCATTGTAATACGATTGGCTCTTGTAATTGACAATCGCCGCAAACATGGATCCGTTATCCATATGATGGCCGTAGATCAGCGTATCCTCCGCGGAAAAATCCTTGGGGCAGCGGCAGTCGATAAAGATGCTGCCGAAGATGCTGTAAACGCCGTCGAACCGGTGATCTAAGTAAAAATCGTTGTTGCTGCCGCGGACGATCGGATAGTTGATCGGAGTTCCCTCGCAATAGATCCATCCGGCAATATCTCCGTTCTGCGAGGAAAGCGAGCTGTAGTTGATGGAAAGATCCACAACTTCGATCTCTTCGAGCTGCTCTTCCTCCCCGGAGGATTCTCCGCTCTGCGAACCGTCCTCCGGCAGCTCCTCGATTTTGGAGCGGTTGATCTTGCGGGTCACCTTTTTTTCCGCCGGAGCGCTGCCGCTCTGCGCCGTCTCGGAGCCCTCTGTCGCGGCGCTGACGGCAAGGTCTTCGTAGAACGCGTCGCCTTCGCGGTATTTGTTCATTCCGGAAAGCACTTTGTAGCCGCTGAAGCCCAGCACGCCCAGGAGCAGGAATATGATTACAAGCAGCGGCCAGCGTTTCCGTTTGCGCGCCGCCGATTCCTTTTGCGGTACGGTTTTTGAATTCTCTTTCAAAAGCTCACCTCATTTTTCGCTTTTACCGCGCGTTTATCCGCGCAGCGAAGCGATCGTAACGCCCGCCTCGCCTTCGCCGAAGGATCCGAGACGGTATTTTTCAACCGATTTGTGACGCTTTAAATATTGCTGAACCGCCGCACGCAGCGCGCCGGTTCCTTTTCCGTGGATGATCGTGATCTGGGAAAGGCCGGAGAGCAGCGCCTGATCGATCGCTCGGTCGGTTTCCATCAGCGCTTCCTCCACCGTCATCCCGCGCAGATCGATCTCCGTCGCCGGACTGCGGGAGACAAGCTCCTTTGTGATCGCGCGCTTTTCGCGCTTTGCGGCCTTTTCCACCTCTTCGATCAGCTTGAGGTTCGAGATCTTCACCCGGGTCCTCAGGTTGCCCGCCTGAACCTCGGCGGTGCTTCCGTCGGGCGCGCAGGAGAGGACGACGGCTTCTTTCTCAAGATCCATCATCAGTACGCGGTCCCCCGTCCGAAGCTCGCGCGGCAGGCGGTATTCCTCGCGCTTTCTGCGCTCGATCGGATCGGCTCCGCGCTCGAGCTTCTGCATCTCGGAGCGCAGGCGGCTCTTCTGCTCGCCGGTCAGCGCCTTGTTCTGCTGTTTCTGCATCTCCTCAAGCTCGTTGAGAAGCGCATCGGAACGCGCGCGCGTCCTCGATACGATATTGGCGGCCTGTCCCCGGGCGCGGTCCAGCTCGCTTTTTGCGCTGCTTTTGGCGCGTTCGAGTTCTTCTTTCGCAAGTCTGCGGCTTTCCTCTGCTTCTGCAAGCAGCTGCCGCGTCTTTTCTTTTTCCGCTTCCAGCTCGATCCGCATTCTCTCGAGGCGGTCCGCCGCATCCGAGAAGAGCGTGTCTTCTTCGGAAAGCAGCTCGCCCGCGCGGGCAACGAGCCTCGGCTCCATTCCGAGCCGCTGCGAGATCGCGAACGCGTTTGATTTTCCGGGAACGCCGATCAGGAGCTTATAGGTCGGGCGCAGGGTCGCAATATCGAATTCGCAGCAGGCGTTTTCGACCCCTGGCGTCTCGAGCGCGTACTGCTTGAGCTCCGCGTAGTGGGTCGTCGCGGCGATTTTCGCGCCGCGCAGACGCAGCTCCTCAAGGATCGCCATCGCGAGCGCCGCGCCTTCGGCGGGGTCGGTTCCCGAGCCGATTTCATCGAGGATCACGAGACTGCGGTCATCCGCTGTCGAAAGCATTTCGATGATTGCTTTCATATGGGAGGAGAAGGTTGAGAGCGACT
>CACZON010000198.1 GCA_902782805.1 Oscillospiraceae bacterium | reverse complement strand
TGAACCCCCGACCTGCGCATTACGAATGCGCTGCTCTACCGACTGAGCTACACCAGCAAACCAGCTTTGTTATTATAGCAAATAATCTCTTTCCCGTCAAGAGGATTTTTCGCCTTTTTTGGACGTTTCAGCGTTCCACGAGAACGCTGCCGAAGGGACGGATCTTCAAAACGTGACAGGTGTTTTTTCCGAAGACGGCTTCGATCCTTTCCTGATACTTTGAAACGAAATCGTTCGGAACGAAGGCCTGCATCGTTCCGCCGAAGCCTCCGCCGTGTACGCGGCAGGCGCCGCGGCCGCCGAGCCAGCGGCGGGAGAGCGCGAGCGCGACGGAGAGGCCCTGGAACTGCGTTTCCGAGGGGGAATAGATATTCTGAAGATACATAAAGGAAGAGTCGCCCGAGGCGTTTACCAGCTCGAAGAAACGGTTCAGATCGCACGTGCGCAGCGCCTGCGCCTCAAGGTCAACGCGTTTGTTTTCTTCAAAGAAATGGATCGCGCGCAGAACGGAGCGGTCGCCGCAGGTTTCGCGCAGGCTCGCGAGCCGGTCGTAAAACGCAGCTTCGTCGATCTCGCGCAGCGTCTCTTTGCCGAGCGATTTCGCGATTTTCTGCATTTCCTCGGGGATAAAGGCGTATTCGTTGCTTTTTCCGGCGTGGGAAGCGCCGACGTCGACGATACAGAGCGAATAACCCAGCGCATGAAGGTCGAGCTCCAGCTTTTCAACCGCGGGATTCTCCGGGTGCTCGAAATCGATTTCGAGGAAGCTGCCGAGCGAGCAGGCGGTCTGATCCATCAGGCCGCAGGGCTTGCCGTAGAAGACGTTTTCCGCGTACTGGGCGATCTTCGCGATCTCGATCGGGGAGATGCGGTCTTCGTTGAAGAGGTGGCTGATGATCGTACCGACGAGGACTTCAAACGCTGCAGAACTCGAAAGGCCGGAGCCCTTGAGCACGCGCGACATCGTGAACGCGTCGAACCCGCCGACCCGGTAGCCGAGCTGACGGCAGCGTTCGCAGATCCCGCGGATCAGCGAGGCGGAACGGCCGAATTCAACCTCTTTCTGGCCGGGCTCGTCGAGATTGACAAGATCGATCTTGCTGTATTCGAGCGATTTGAGGCGGATCGTATTCGTACCGTTTTTTGCGGCGGCCGCGATGATATCGAGGTCGATCGCAGCGGCGAGGACTTTTCCGCGGTTATGATCGGTATGATTGCCGCCGATTTCGCTTCTTCCGGGCGCGGAAAAATAAGTGATCTCCTGTTTTCCGAAGCGGTTTTCAAATTCGTGCGCAAGGCGGCTGTAGCGCTTTTCCTGAAATTCCGCGCCGCCGTACAGAGCGTTAAAACATGCGATCATAAATAATCCCCTTCGATCATTTCTTTCGTCAGCGAGATGAATCTTTCCATCTGCGGGGTGATCCATTTGTTGCGGTTATAGATCAGCTGCATCTTGATGCGCAGATCCATATCCTCGATATTCAGCGCGCGCAGGGAACCCTTTTTGAGCTGGGATTTGATCGTATACTTCGGCAGCAGCGAGATCCCGCAGCCGTCTTTGAGAAGCTCGATGATGATATCGGTATTGCCGATCTCGAGGAACGGCTCGAGATAGCAGTTCTTCGAGGCGAAGAAATTCTCGAATTCGCGGTTGTAGCTGATGCCGCTCTCGGTAAAGATGAACTGCTCCTTCGAAATCTCACGGGCGGTATAGCGCTCTTTTTCCTCGAGGGCGTATTTTTTCCCGGCGACGAGCAGAACTTCCTCTTCGAGCTCCATCGCGGTGATGTAGTTTTCCGAATAGATCTTCTGATCGACGAAAAGCAGCAGATCGACGTCGTTGTGGTTGAGCATCGTAAAGAGCTCTTCCGTCGAAGCGATCTTCACGACGGTATGGATTCGGGGCATCGCGCGGTGCAGCGCGATCAGAATATCGGGGAGAATCGTTGTTGCGATCGATTCGATCGTCCCGATGCGCAGGTTGCCCTTTGGGGAAATTGTATTGATATGGAAGGTTTTGGCATTTTCGACCGCTTTGTAGATCTCGTTGGCGTGGTCGATGAAGCCCTTGCCGGCTTCCGTGAGCGCGACCTGGCGGCCGATCCGCTCGAAAAGCGGAACCTCGAGCTCATCCTCGAGCTGCTTGATCTGAACCGTGATCGCCGATTGGGAATAGCCGAGCTCTTCCGCCGCTTTTGTAAAGCTCAGAAGCTCTGCAACGCGTAAAAACGTTATAATATTGCGTATCTCCATAAGTCACCTGCAATCAATATTATTCAACAATTTGAAAATTCATATAAAATTCCTTTATCAATTTTATCCTACAATAACCGGAGAAAAATGTCAAGTGAAAGCGGGAATCTCTTTTCCGTATTGCTTTATTTTCCGCAATTCTTTATAATAAAAGAAAGAGGTGAGTGTCTTGGCGGAATTCAAAACCAACGTGATGCGGATTCTGGACCGGAAAAAGATCGCGTATACGCCCCATGAGTACGAACATTCCGGCGACGCGGTCGACGGGATCACCGCCGCTGCACGGATGGGTCAGCCGCCGGAGAAGGTTTTCAAGACGCTGGTGACCCTCGGCGCTTCGAAAAATTACCGCGTATTCGTGATTCCGGTGGAAAAGGAACTCGATCTCAAAAAAGCGGCGCGCGCGGCGGGCGAAAAATCCGTTGCGATGATCCACGTCGCCGAGATCAACGCCGCGACGGGCTATATCCGGGGCGGCTGCTCGCCCATCGGGATGAAAAAACAGTACGCGACCGCGATCGATCAGAGCGCCGAAGCACTTTCGACGATGATCGTCAGCGCGGGGAGGATCGGCTCGCAGATCGAAATCGCGCCCGACGATCTCTGCGCGGTCGTTCGCGGAAAGTTTGCCGATCTCGCGAAAGAGGGGAATGAGGAACGATGAATCACAGCGAAAAAGCGGAAGCGCTCTTTTACGAGGGCTATAATTGCGCGCAGTCGGTTCTTGCGGCGTTCGAGGACCTTTTGCCGTTCGACCGCGAAACGCTGCTGCGACTTTCCGCTTCGTTCGGTGCAGGGGTCAGCCGCCTGCGGGAGATCTGCGGTGCGTTTTCCGGCGTCTGCCTTGCGCTCGGGATGCTCTATACGCCGGAAAACTCGAACGATCCGGAGCAAAAATCAGCCCATTACCGCCGCGTTCAGGAGCTCGCAGCGCAGTTCCGGGAGGAAAACGGTTCCTATTTATGCTATGAGCTGCTGGGTCTGCCGCACGCCGCCCAGACGCCCCGGGCTGAAGCGCGCAGCAAGGAATATTATCAAAAACGCCCCTGCGCTTCGATTCTCTCAAACGCAGCGGCTATGTTCGACCGTTATCTGAAAACGCATCCGATCGATGCGAAAGAAGAGGAGGATAAAGCATGAGAGTCATCGATATCGAAAACATCAACCACAATATGCGCGACGAAACGCAGTTCGTACTGCATTGCGAAGAAAACTATCACGACAAGATCAGCTCCGCCGCGGCAAAAATCCTCAACGACAAAAGACGCCGCCCGTTCGTTGCGCTGTCCGGACCTTCCGGAAGCGGAAAGACGACGACCGCGATGCGCCTGAAGCTCTATCTCGAAAATCTCGGCGCCGAGGTCTGCCTTTTGAGTATGGACAATTTCTTTTTCGGCAACGATAAGATGCCTCCCGAGGCGGACGATTGGGAATCGCCCTACTGCGTCGACCGCGAAACGCTCTTCGACTGCATCGAAAGCCTCGCGGAAGGCCGGGAGACTCAGGTGCCGTATTTCGATTTCAAAACGAGCAGCCGCGCCGGCTACCGCCCGATGCAGATGAACCGCGACGCGATCATCCTCATTGAAGGGATCCATATGCTCAATCCGCTGATTTTCGATCGGATCCGCTCGCAGGCGACGGGCGTCTACGTTGCGCCGAGAACGCGGATCCTGACGAAGGACGACCGCGTGGTCCGCCCGGAGCAGGTACGCGTTGCGCGCAGGCTCCTGCGCGATTACAATTCGCGCGGGTATTCTCTCAAGGAGACGGTGGAACGCGCCGAGGTTGTCAACCGCGGCGAACGCAACCACATCACGCCGAACAAGGTCAACGCCTCGATCCATATCGATACCTTCCTCGATTACGAGCTCTGCATCCTTTCGAAGTACTTAAAAGAGCTGCCCGTATTCTACGAAGAGCTGACGCCGGAATTCATGGAGCAACACGATCTGACCGAGCTGATGAACGTTGTCAATCACGTTCCCGCGCTCAGAACGCCCTTCGTTCCGAAGGATTCCGTGATCCGCGAATTCGTCGGCGGGAGCTGCTTCGAATACTGATAAAACTGAAAAAGGATAGAAAAAAGCCGGAGTTTTCATACTCCGGCTTTTTGAATGTGCTTTTTTCCTTACGCTTTCCTAAAGCGGAAGATATTCCAGGAAAGCTTATGGAGCGTCGCCGAAACAAGGCCGCCTTCGACCTTCGTTTCCGTGTTGACCTGCGGAAGCAGGGCGTCGGGATTCTCGAAGGTGTCTGAGATTTCGGGATCGTCCGAATACATCTCAACGTGTTCCACGAACTTGTAGCCCTTGAAGGCTTCGGCGTCGAGCGTCAACTCGGAATCATCCTCCCAGTCGCGGTTGATCACGTAGACGTTGAGGTCTCCGGTCTCTTTGTTGAGCGCCGCGGCGGATTCGATAAACTTGATGCCGGTGTGCGTATCGTAGGCGTGGGCGTCGCAGGTCGCGTAGCCGGGAACGTCGTAGGTGTCGCTCTCGATCTCCGGCAGAAGCGAGGTTCCCTTTGCGTTGAGGATCAGCTCCTCGTAGGGATAATAGGCGATCGGTTTCCAGACGCGGTCGCGGTCCGCTCGCGCGAGCGACCAGATGCCGCCGGTCATGCAGCCGATCTTGATGCGGTCGGCGTGGCGCATCAGCGTGAGCATCACGGAAGCGGAAGCGAGCGCGGAAACCATCTCTCCGGGGCCTCCGGGACGTCTCATGCCGAAGCCTTTATAGGCGTCGGGATCGACGGTCGGATGCTTCTGATCAGGATTGATTCGATAGTGCTCGTCGACGAGGACGTTGCCGTTGCGGCCGTAGTGCAGTTCACGCAGCGGTTCGCCGTTGGAGCCCCATTCGTCGAAGGAGAGCATCATCGTCTTGGTCGAGCGCAGCTTCGTCTTGACGAAGTC
>CACZON010000197.1 GCA_902782805.1 Oscillospiraceae bacterium | reverse complement strand
GTGGCTGTCTTCCTCTTCACCGATCGGCGTTTCAAGGGAAACCGGCTCCTGAGCGACGCGCATGATCTCGCAGACCTTGTCGACCGGCATATTGATTTCTTCGGCGATCTCTTCGGCCGAAGGCTCGTGGCCGTTTACGTGCAGCAGCTGGCTCGACACTTTTTTCACTTTATTGATCGTTTCCACCATATGTACGGGGATACGGATCGTCCGCGCCTGGTCGGCGATCGCGCGGGTGATCGCCTGGCGGATCCACCAGGTCGCATAGGTGGAGAACTTGAAGCCCTTTGTATAATCGAATTTTTCGACCGCCTTGATCAGTCCGAGGTTTCCCTCCTGGATCAGATCGAGGAACTGCATCCCACGGCCGAGATACCGCTTCGCGATGCTCACCACGAGGCGCAGGTTTGCTTCGGAGAGGCGTTTTTTCGCCGCTTCGTCGCCGTCGGAAATGCGGATCGCGAGGTCGATTTCTTCTTCGGGGGTCAGCAGCGGAACGCCGCCGATCTCTTTGAGGTATACCTTGACCGGGTCGTCGATCGCGATCCCGTCGGCCGATACGCTGTAATCGTCGACGTCTTCGTTCTCCTCGCTCAGATCGATCTCCTCGATCGGAAGGTTCGCGAAGTTTTCGATGATTTCAACGCCGTGGGCTTCGAGCGAATCGTAGAATTTTTCGATCTGCTCCGGCTCGAAATCGAGCTCGCCGAGCGCGTCGAGGATCTCCTTCGTTGTCAGCTGGCCTTTCGATTTTCCGAGTTCGATCAGATCGCGGATCACCGTTTTTTTATCGGGTGTATTCATAGAACGCCTCCTATGCTTTGTTTTTCCTGAGCATTTCCAAATATTCCTGAAAATCCTCGGAACCCACGTTTTCAAGGTTCCGGGTCTTTTTCTTCTGATTTTCAAACCGAAGGACGCGGATACATTCCTCAACGTCCTCCCGGGTATGGGGTACGTCGCTCTTTTTCGCGAGGATCCCGGCAACCGCACTCTGTTCCGCGGGGCTCAGATTCTCGCCGAAATCGGAGAGCGAGAGCGAAGCCGCGGTTGTTTCGGCCGCCTTTTGAAGGATCATCGAGTAGATCCGGCGGTTGAAATCCGTGCAGAACCCGTCCGGCGGGAGCTTTTCGGAGAGCTCTCCGGCGCGGTCCGGATTCGAAAAGAGATACGCGATGAGCTCCTCCTCGGCGTTTGCCGCGCGGAAAAACTCGTGTTTCTGCGGGTTGAGGTCGTCGCGGACGAACGTCAGGGCGTTTTCGATCTTCTGAAAGCTCTTCTCTTCGCGCTTTTTCTGATCGCGCCGCCGCTGGGTCTTCGCCTGCGATAGGATCGTCGTCTTTTCCGCGCCGGTCTCCGAGGCGACCCTGCCCGCGTAGATATCGCGCTCGAGGTCGTTCTCGATCGCGGCCAGAACCGGGACCGCTTCGCGCAGGAAGTTGACCCGCCCGGCGTCGGACTGGAGATTGTATTTGAGCCGGATCTTCGCAAGCGCGTATTCCACGTCGTTCGCACCGGACTCGATCAGCTTCTTAAAGCGGATCGCGCCGTCGGAAGGATGGGACCGGATGAATTCGTCGGGATCCTTCCCGCCCGGGACCGCGATGATCTTGACCAGCAGCCCCGCGCTCTTGAGGATCGGCACCGCCCGAGAGGCCGCGCGCTGGCCGGCTTCATCGGAATCGTAGCAGAGGACGACCTCCTTCGTATAGCGAGCCATCAGCCGCGCCTGCGCCGCAGTCAGCGCCGTTCCGAGCGTTGCAACGGTATTTTGAAAGCCCGCCTGATGCAGCGCGATCACGTCCATGTAGCCCTCGGCGAGGATCAGCGTTTCGGCGCATTCGTTCTTGGCGAAATTCATTGCGAAAAGAGATTCGCTCTTCTGGAAGACGAGCGTATCGGAGGTATTGAGATATTTCGGCTTTTCGTCCGTCAGGATCCGCCCGCCGAACGCGATCACGTTGCCGCGCAAATCGATGATCGGGAACATTACCCGCGAAAAGAAGCGGTCCATCGCGCCGCCGCTGCGGGTGCGCACCGCAACGTTCGCGGCGATCATATCCTCCGGAGAATAGCGCAGCGAACGCAGATGATCGACAAGCGCAAAGCGCTCCGCCGGCGCGAAGCCGAGCCCGAAATGGCGGATCGTCCGCTCTGAAAGGCCGCGTTTCTGCAAATAGGCAAGGCCGCTTTCCCCCGCCGGGGAATTGAGCGTCTGATGGTAAAACTTCGCGGCTTCCCGGTTGATCTCGAGGATCCGCGCGCGCGTTTTGGAGAGCCCGTCGTCAAACCCGGTTTCCGGAACGGCGATCCCGGCCCGCTGGGCCAGAAAACGCACCGCCTCCATATAATCGAGGTTTTCGATCTTCCGGATAAAGGTGATCACGTCGCCGCCCGTCTCGCAGCCGAAGCAGAAGAACGAGCCGTTCTCCGGATAGAGATTGAACGAGGGCGTTTTTTCATTGTGGAACGGACAGAGACCGACGTAGTTTCTGCCGCGTTTTTTTAAGGCGACGTAGGAAGAAACGACGTCTACGATATCGTTTCTCGCTTTTAGATCCTGCATGAAGCTGTCCGGCAGCGGCACGTCGATCCCTCCTTTTTTACAGTTTGATTTTATCAGCCTGCATGTCCCGAAAACGGGACTTGTGCGCTTACTGATCCCAGCCTCTGGGGATAAAAAGCTCTTCGTAGAGCGAAACGGCGTAATGATCCGTCATCCCGGCGATATAATCGACCACGGCGCGCTCCATGCCGTCCTGTTCGGCGATCGGCAGGAAATCCAGCGGGATCTTTTCCGTTCTAAGGAGCGTTTCGTAAAGCGCGTGAATCAGGCCGGGGACCTTGCGCTCCTCCCCTTTCACAAAGGGATTGAGGTAGACGCGGTCAAACATGAATTCATAGAGCTTTTGAAAATAGTACCCGGTTTCCTCGTCCATCCGGATCGTATCGCCGCTGCTGCGGATCACCGCCTTGACGAGCGTATCGATCCGCTCGCTTTTCCGGTGGCCGAGCGCTTCGGTAACGTCCTTCGGGAGGTCCTTTTCCGAGAGCACGCGGGCGCGGATCGCGTCGTCGATATCGTGGTTGATAAAGGCGATCTGATCGGCGATGCGGACGATCCTGCCTTCGAGTGTTTCGGCTTCCTCACCGCTCGTATGGTGAACGATCCCGTCGCGCACCTCAAAGGTCAGATTGAGGCCTTTGCCGGATTTTTCGATCTTTTCTACCGTTCTCAGGCTCTGCTGCGCGTGCGTAAATCCGCAGATTTCCTGCAGCGCGCGTTCGCCCGCATGGCCGAACGGCGTATGGCCGAGATCATGGCCCAGGGCGATCGCTTCGGTCAGATTCTCGTTGAGCGCGAGCGAAAACGCGATCGTCCGCGCGATCTGGGAAACCTCGAGCGTATGGGTCAGGCGCGTACGGAAATGGTCCCCCTCGGGCGAAAGGAAAACCTGCGTCTTGTGCTTGAGGCGGCGGAAGGATTTGCAGTGAACGATCCGGTCGCGGTCGCGCTGATAATCGGTACGCAGCTCGCATTTTTCTTCGGGCGTTTCGCGGCCTTTCGTATCGGCGGAAAACGCCGCGTTCGGCGATAGAAACTGCCGTTCGATCTGTTCGGTGCGCTCTCTCGGGGTCATAAAATCCCTCCTTTTTACCGTTCCATACTTTTTATACGCCAAAATGCGCAAAAAACCTTTTTCCCCGACGAAATTTTATTCTTGCGAAGTTTTTCTTTCGGGGATCACTCCTGCGCGAGGAATTCTTCGCCGGTCTTTTCGGGAAAAACCGTTCCGTTGGTGAGATCCGCGATTTTTTTGCAGAACGGCTCAAAATCCTCCTGCGCGATCCGGATCGAAATCTCCACGCTGTCGGTAAACTGCGTATCCTCGCAGACGGCCCCCAGCGCCGCGAGCGCCGCCGAAACCGCGCCGTAGCGCTCGTAACCGAGGCGCAGCTTCGCCTTCGTAAAGAGCCGTACCACAACCGGCTTCGCCGCTTCAACGCCGAGCGCCGCCGCCGCCGAATACGCGCGGACCAGCCCGCCCGTACCGAGCAGTACGCCGCCGAAATAACGCGTAACGACGACGACCGCGTCGGTCAGCTCCTGCCGCAGCAGCACGTTGAGAACCGGCAGCCCGGCCGTTCCGCCGGGTTCGCCGTCGTCCGAATGCTTCTGGAAATGATCCTGACGCAGAACGTAGGCGTAGACGTTATGATTGGCGGTTCGGTTTTTTTTCGCGACCGCCTCGATAAAGGCTTCCGCCTCTTCCCTTGTCTCTACCGGTTTGACGCTGGCAATAAACCGCGAGTTTTTTTCGACGATTTGCGCGCTTGCTTCCCGGAGCACCGTTTTATACATGGCATTCCCTCTAAAATGAAATATGGGCGATGCCTGACAGCACCGCCCGAAAAAGACAAAATCGATTATTCCATGCCGTAACGCTTTTTGAACAGATCAACGCGTCCGCTCGTATCTACTAATTTCTGCTTACCGGTAAAGAACGGATGGCATTTGGAGCAAATTTCAACGCGGATATTCTCTTTCGTGGATCTCGTTTCGATCACGTTTCCGCAAGCGCACCGGATCGTCGTCTTTTTATAGTTGGGATGAATATTCTCTTTCATTCTTTTTCACCT
>CACZON010000196.1 GCA_902782805.1 Oscillospiraceae bacterium | reverse complement strand
CGGTCTGGCGCTTGAACTGACGGTGAAAATAGCTGCAGTCGGCAAATCCGGAGCGCTCGCTGATTTCCTGGAGCGAGAGGTTCGTCCCGCACAGGAGCTCTTTCGCCGTATCGATGCGCACGAAATTGATATAGGCGTTCAGGGTCTGGCCGAATTTCCGGTGGAAAAGATAGGAAAGATAATCCGGGCTGATATTGAGGCGCGCGGCGAGAAAACTGCGGTTGAGCTCCGGCGAGGAAAGATTGGCGTAGATCAGTTGCTGCACCCGACGAACGAAGTCGATCTCCTCCGTCCGCAGGACGCGCGCGGCCGGATTCGCCGCCGCATTGCCGCTGCGGGAGTACATCTGAAGATTTTCGAGCATCGATTTCATCTCCAGCTCGAAAGTCAGCTTCTCCACCGGTTTGAGCAGATATCCGATACAGTGCAGGCGGAACGCGCGCATCGCGTAATCGAAGCGCTGATGCGCGGTGAGGATGATCGGCAGAAGCGGCTTTTCGCGCGCTTCGTTGTGGAGCCATTCGATCAGGTCAAAACCGCTCTCCTCCGGCATTTCGATATCGGTCAGGACGATGTCGATCGGATTTTCTTCGATGATCCGTTTCGCTTCCTTGACGCTGTAGGCGGAAAACGTCCGGGAGATCCCGAGCGCCTGCCAGTTGGTGTTGCCGATCAGGCTTTGAACGATGTAAAATTCGTCGTCTACGATCAGAATGTTCATGATGATCCCTCTTTTTTGCGGTTTTGGCGGCTTTTCGTTCGGTTCGTTTCCTATATATATAGAAAGAGGTCCTGCTGCGCGCGGCCGAGTTCCTCGAAAAAGGAACGCGAAAACGGCGCAGGATATTGTGGATTCGAAGAATCGTACAACAAGACCTTGTTTTCTCCCGGGAACGGTACGCGGAATCGCCGCGTGTTTGTGAACATTTCAAATACGGCGAGCCATATTTCTCTGTACAATATTAGACCTACAAGACAAAATAAACTGATAGAATTTAGTGAATTTGCGGAACAATATAAGAAAAGTGCAATAAAAACAAAGAATATTAACTTACAATTTCCATATTAGATTATATAATAAAAATACACTAAAATTCAAGTGTTCCGGCGGCAGAATTCGTAAACTTTTCGTGCCGGAGCACGGAAAGAGCGGCGGCGAAGCGGGAGTTTCCGCAGGGCCGGAAAATCCGCCCTTTTCGGAGGATTTGGTCGATTCTTGTTTTAAATGGTTCCTTTGGATCGGGAGGCCGTTTTGGCGTCTGACCGGAAAAGGACTTCAGAATAATCACCGGAAAACAGTTGGCGAGCGATTGCTCATACGTCAGAGGATGGCCAGCTGTATTTGTGGTTTTTATCGATTCCTTTTTCGGGCGGAGCGTCGGCACTGCGAGTAAGCGCACGCTCCGCAAAAGCGGCGGTTTTGCCGCGAAAATGGCTTCTGAAGGCCGGGATGCCGGATGACCGATCGATTCAGACGGACGATTTAAATAAATCAAAGGGTTCGTGCCCGCGGCGCGTATCTTATTTGAAAAGAAAGGGGAAATTCAGTTGGCAACGTTGCAAGCGCCAGCAGCTCCGGTAAAACGCCGTAACAAAAAACTGACTACTTTTATCAAGTTCATTCCGGTTTATGTCATGGCTATCCCGGGGCTCGCGTATCTGTTTATCAACAACTACATGCCTCTGCCCGGTATCGTTATCGCATTTAAAACTTACAGTGCGAAAAAGGGAATCTTTGGTTCACCCTGGTGCGGGCTGAAGAACTTCGAGTTCCTGTTCAAATCGCCGGACGCGTATACGATTACGCGAAACACGATTTTGTACAACTTCGCCTTCATCATCATCAACACCACGGCGGCGATCGCGGTTGCGATCATCATTTCGGAAATGACGAGCGGCGGCTGGATCCGTAATGTATATCAGTCCATGATCCTCCTCCCGCACCTCCTTTCCACCGTTATCGTCGGCTATCTCGTAAACGGCTTCCTCAACGAGACCAACGGCTTCATCAACTCGACCGTTCTTCCGATGTTCGGAAAAGAACCGATCCATTGGTACATGGAGAAACAGTACTGGCCGTTCATCCTCGTATTCGTAAGCCTGTGGAAAGGTGTCGGCTACAACTGTATCGTCTATCTTTCCACGATCATCGGTTTCGACAGAGCGTATTATGAAGCGGCTCTGATCGACGGTGCCGGCAAATGGAAACAGATCACGAAGATCACGCTCCCGCTGCTGCGCCCGACCATCATCATGATGACGATGCTCGCGATCGGAAGAATTTTCTATTCCGATTTCGGCCTCTTCTATCAGGTTCCGATGAACTCCAGCCCGCTGTTGCCTGTAACGAATACGATTGATACGTATATCTACCGAGGACTTGTTCAGTTGGGACAGGTAACCCTGTCCGCTGCGGCAGGTGTCTATCAGTCGTTCGTCGGCTTCATCCTCGTTATGGGTTCTAACCTCCTGGTTAGAAAAATCGACAAAGACAGCGCGCTGTTCTAAGGGGAGGGAAGAACATGAGAAACAAAGACGAAAGACGATTCAATGTCCTTGGCCATATTGTTATGGCGATCCTTTCCTTCAACGCGATCATCCCGGTTATCCTTCTGATCATGTCCTCCGTTACGGACAACGATACGCTGATCCGCGAAGGTTACGGCTTCATCCCCTCCAAGTTCAGTCTGGCGGCGTATGAATACATCTTCGAATTCGATACGGTTCCGAGAGCGTATATCATTTCGATCTTGCTGACGGTCATCGGTGTTATCTGCTCGCTGACGATCACAACGATGCTCGGCTATGCACTTGCGAGACAGGGCCTCCCCGGAAGAGGAATCATCACCTTCCTCGTATTCTTCACGATGCTCTTCAACGGCGGTCTGGTTCCGACCTACGTCAACTACACCACCGTATTCGGTATCAAGGATACGTTCTTCGCACTGCTGATCCCCGGATTGATGACGAACGGCTTCTACATCCTCTTGATGAAATCCTATTTCGTCACAGGTGTTCCGAACGAGATTATGGAAGCCGCTTATATCGACGGTGCAACCGAAATGAAGACCTTCCTGAAGGTTGCGCTTCCGCTCGCGAAGCCGATCGTTGCGACCATCGCGCTCTTCTCCGGTCTGGCTTACTGGAACGACTGGAACAACGGTTACGTTTATATCAGCAAGAGAACGGATCTCTATTCCATCCAGAACCTCCTCAACCGCATGATGCAGAACATTCAGTATCTGACCCAGAACCAGGGCAACATCATCAACGCGGAGCAGGGCCTTGCTGCAATTCCTTCCGTTTCCGTTCGTATGGCGATCGCGATCGTCGGCCTGCTGCCGATCCTCATCGCGTATCCGTTCGTACAGCGCCAGCTCGTTAAAGGTATTACCCTCGGCGGCGTTAAAGGTTAATTTCCCCATTAGAGAACAAAATGCCGCCGGCGCAGTTTTTGCGCTGCGGCTTTTGTTCCCGCATAGAAAAGATTTTTTCAGAAACTATTGCATTTTTTTAGCGTTTCGTTTATTATGTAAGTGTTATTTTGCGCATATTTCCAATAAAGATTTATGCGCGCAATTCCATGGTTTTATGATGCGAAAAACGAAAATTGCGCGGTCGGGGCAGTGTTTAGCCGACGCAAAACCGAACGCGTAAGGATCGCTTTTTCGTATCCTAAAATAAAAAGCTCAAAAGAGCAAAAATTTTTTGGAGGTAGACTATGAAAAAAATTCTGGCAGTCGTCCTGTGCCTCTGCATGGTGATTGCGATCCTTGCCGGATGCTCCAAGACCGAAACGCCTTCGAGCTCCACTCCGTCAAGCAGCACGCCGTCTTCGAGCCAGGGCAGCAGCACCCCCGCTTCCAGCGACACGCCCGAACCGTCCGGT
>CACZON010000195.1 GCA_902782805.1 Oscillospiraceae bacterium | reverse complement strand
TTAAGTTAACAATCGAACGGAGGCTATCCGGTATGAAACACAGCAAGATCCTCATTCTCACACAATGCGCGCTGTTCGCGGCGCTTTTGTGCGTCCTCTCCCCGATCGCGGTCCCGATCGGCCCGGTCCCGGTGACGCTCGGGCTCTTCGCCGTAATGCTCTGCGGCGTCGTCCTCGGCTCTTTGCGCGGGACGGTCTCCGTTGCGGTCTATCTGCTGATCGGCGTGCTGGGTCTTCCGGTCTTTTCCGGCGCGATGGGCGGCGCCTCGCGTCTTGTCGGGCCGACGGGCGGCTACCTCTGGGGCTATCTGCTCTGTACGCTTCTGATCGGTCTGCGGCGGTATCTGCCGGCAAAACGCCTCTTTTCCGAGATGGCGATCGCGTTCTTTTTCTGCCTTTTCGCCCTGGCGGCGGTCTACCTCTGCGGAACGGTGCAGTATTCCCTTTACGCCGGCATTTCGTTTTCGGAAGCGCTGAAGATCGCGGTCTTCCCCTTCGTTTTGATCGATCTCGCAAAATGCCTCGCCGCCGCGGTTTTGGGGGTGCTGCTTTGCCGGACGCTCCGGAAAGCGGAGCTGCTTTAAGAACGAATTGCAACGATTTTGTAAAGTTTTTCTCCGAAAGTTGCGAAAAAGCCGAAAACGTATTATAATAGACGTACCTACTTTATCAGAAATCCGGAGGAAACCACCGTGAAATACAATCCGTTCAAAAAGGCGCTTTGCCTGATCCTGTCGCTGATGAGCATTCTGCTTTTTGCCGGCTGCAGCGGAAGTACGACCTCGTCGCCCGAATCCGACCCCTATCAGATCGATAGCGAGATCTCAGGCTACGAGCCCTACCAGCAGGATACGTCCAATTACAAAATTCTCTCCTACGCCGTATCGACGCCGCCGAAGACGCTCGATCCGAAGTACGTCGTGGCAAGCTCGATGGATGCGATCTATATCTATCACACCAACGAAGGCCTCCTGCGGATGTACAACGGCACCGTCGCCCCGGGGATCGCCAGCTCCTGGGAAAAAGTCGGCGATCACACCTACGATTTCCACCTGCGCGACGCGCGCTGGGAGGACGGCACCCGCATCACGGCGGATGATTTCGTCTATTCCTATCAGCGCCTGATCCAGTCCGAGGATTCCGTGATCCCGCAGTTCATCCTGGAAATCGAAAACGTCATCGCTTACCGCGCCGGCAATACGGATCTCGAAAACGTCGGCGTATATTCCCTCGATTCCAAAACGGTCGAGATCGTCCTCGAGGAAGACAACCCGCTCTTTTTGCAGATGCTCGCCGCCGATACGCAGGCCTCGCTCGTGCGTAAGGACATCCTCTACGCCTGCGGCGATTCGTTCGGAAAATCAGCCGGCGCCTACCTCTCCTGCGGGCCGTTCCGCCTGCGTTCCTGGGACGAAGAAGGCATCGTGCTCGATCGCAATCCGGTTTACTGGAACGCCAAAACGATCAAGGTCGACCAGATCAAGGCGCATTTCGTCGCCGACGGCGCCACCCGCGCGGCGATGTACGATTCCGGCGAATGCAACGTCTACGTAGAGATGGTCTATTCCAACGCGGAAAAATACGAAGCCCCGAAAACTGCGTTTGAAAACACGCTCATTTCCCTGCAGGTCAATTTTGACAACTTCGTCCTCGAAAACGACAATTTCCGCCGCGCGCTCTCCTACGCGATCGACCGCAGCGAACTCGTAAAGGAGACGGCGATCGCCGGCGCGGAGCCGACGGTCCGCTTTATCTCCCCCGCGCGGTCCGATTTCCTCAACGATCACCCGGTCGAGGAACTGCCGAGCCTGAAGGCCGACCCCGAAAAGGCGAAGGAATACCTCAATTCCGCGCTCGCGGAGCTCGATTACGGGCTCGACGAGCTGCCGGAGATCGTCTTCGTCTGCTCGGAATCGCCGGCCTCCAAGGTCATCGCGGATAAGATCCTCGAAATGCTGAAAACGAATCTCGGCCTTACGAATATCCGCGTCGTCTCCGAAAAACCGCAGACGGCGATCGAATACTACACCAGCGGCAACTACGACCTCTATATCCAGGCGAACACGGCGCCGATCAGCGACCCGATCTGGCAGATCTCGCGCTTTCGGACCTATTCCGTCTATAACCTCTCCGGCTTTACGAGCAAGACCTTCGACGGCCTCTATGACGAGATCTTCGTCGGCGAAGAGGAGGACTACGACGCGCTCGCACGCGCCGAAGAGCTGCTGATCAAATACTCGCCGGAAATCCCGCTGTACTTCCGCGGATTCCTCTACGGGATCGACGATTCCGTTTCGAACGTATGCGTCAGCGAATCCGGCGTGAAGCTTCAGCTTCTCTACGGGGACGTTCAAAAAGAGGTCGCAAATCCGTAATTTTCCCTTGACAAACCCAGGATCGCATTGTATAATAACATTACCCTCTCAGAGAGAGAGTCCATAGCGCGGAGTAGAGCAGCTGGTAGCTCGTCGGGCTCATAACCCGGAGGTCATGTGGTTCAAATCCCATCTCCGCAACCAAAAATGCAGTTCACCCTTTCGGGTGGGCTGCATTTTTTATTCTGGTACGAATTGCCC
>CACZON010000194.1 GCA_902782805.1 Oscillospiraceae bacterium | reverse complement strand
GCTCGTTGATGATCGCTTTCCCGAGATTTTTCAGCGCAGAATTGACCGCGGAAAGCTGCATCAGAACGTCGGCGCAGTCTTCATCGTTTTCGATCATGCTTTTGACGTGCTGGAGATGTCCGATCGCTTTTGCAAGCCGGTTGATCTGCTTTTTCTTTTCTTCGGGAGAATGGTAGTGGCCGTGTTCGCCGGTCGTTTCGTGGGTATGGGTCGTAACGTTTCCGAATTCGTCAACGTGGGTATGCGTAGTTTTGCTCATCGTTTCTTCCTTTCTCGGCGGAGCCGGCAGACCGGCTCCGGGCAGGGATCGGTCGCTCCGGCTTTTTATCAGGCGCGAAGCGGAAGATTCTGTTTTCATTTTATACGATTTTTCCCGATTATTCAACAGCTTTCTGCGGCAAAAACGTTCCGCGGCGGGCAAATCGGCGGCATTTGCGGCTTTTTTCGGAAAAGCCGCTTGCACTCTTTTTCCGGATTTTGTATGATAAAAGCAGAAGAATCGGGGCGTTTGCCCTAAGTAAAGGAGGCCTTTATGAAAATTGCTGTAATCGGATGCACCGGAAAATCCGGCAGCCTGATTGCCCGGGAGCTTTTGCGGCGCGGGCATGAAGTCACCGCCGTCGTTCGGCCGGGCTCCGAAACGAAGCTTTCACAGCCTTATCCGATGATTCAAAAGGATCTTTTCGATCTGACAACGGAGGATCTTCGCGCGTTTGACGAGGTGATCGACGCCTTCGGTTCCGCATCCTACGGGCCCGGCGGCGAGGGGATCCACGTCGACGTGATGCGCCATCTGATCTCGATCCTCGAGCCGCTGCCGGAGGTTCGCCTTCTGGTCGTCGGCGGCGCCGCGAGCCTTTATCAGGATGAAAAAAGCGGCCGCAGGATTCTCGACGGGATCCCGAAAACGGTCGGCGCGCTGCCGCACGCTCAGGCCGCAGCGTTTGAACTCCTCAAAGCAAGCGGCGTAAACTGGACCTTTTTCAGTCCTGCCGCAAAATTCGATCCGCAGGGAGAAAAATGCGGCCGGTATATTCTCGGAACGGATTATCTGCTTTATAATGCCGAGGGAAAAAGCTGGATTTCCTACGAGGACTATGCGCTCGCCATGGCGGACGAAGCCGAACAGGGGCGCTTTATCCGCAAACGCTTCACCGCGGTTTCGGATACGAGCTTCCGTTTGAGAGAGCCGGAAGAAAACCTTATCAATCTGAGCCTCGGCATGCCGTTTGCACGCCGCGGCGCATATTTCGGCGTCTTTGCCGACGAAACGGGCCTGCGCCGTCCCGATCCGATTTACGGCGGCGGAAGGCTGACGCTCTGTTCGCGCCGTTCGATCGCGTTTGCAAACCGCGTGCTTTTCCGGATTTATCCGGTTTTTGACGAAATCAAGATTCCCTACGCAACCTCGCTTACGCCTTCGGAGCTGATCCTCACGACTTCACACGGCGAGATCCGTATGACCTGGGCGGATGAAAAGATGCTCTATATCCGCGGCGAAAAAGGGCTTTCGTTCAAATTTGAGCGCAATGCGCTCGTCCACGAGATCATGAAGCCGCGCGGCGAAAAAGCCTGGGAGGTCGTTCTCAACGACGTCGGAACGCTCGTCTTCAACCCACTCAAAGGCAAGATCGAGATGGACGCGCTTTGGGAAAACGAATATATGGGAACGCCTCGGATGCGCGGGCGGATCGATCCGGATGAATCCGGGGAATTCCTGCTCGCGGTGGACGAGTCGCTCTTCGAAGGAACGCTTCGGGAGGAATATCCCGCTTACGGCGAGGCGCGCGCGCAGATGCAGGCGGATTGGGAGGAATTCCTTTCTGCAATCCCGCATTTTGACGAGGCGCTTGAAAAGCGGCGCGAAGAGGCTGCGTGGATCCTCTGGTCTTCGATCGTGGCGCCTTGCGGCAGACTCCGAAAACCGACGATTTTCATGACGGGCAGAGCGATCGCCTCCTCCTGGCAGCTTGCGCAGAACGCCGTTGCCCTGCGGAAAAATCCGCGCCTCGCGGCCGATCTGATGCTCTGCTATTTCTTTGAACAGAGTCCCCAGGGCCAGCTCCCCGATTTTATCGACGAATCCATGATTCTCGGTCAGGGCATCAAGCCGCCGATCCAGGGCTGGGCGCTGCTCGAAATGATGAAGGCGATCGATCTTGCAAAGGAACTGCCGCGCGAAGATCTCGAAACGCTGTGCGACGGCTTTATCCGGTGGGCGGATTGGTTTTTTGCCTGCCGCGATGACGACGGCGACGGGATCCCGCAGTATGAACACGGCGACGAAACCGGTATCGACGACAGCAGCGTCTTCAAAAAGACGAACGTTGTTGAAGCGCCGGATCTCTGCGCCTATCTCGCGCTGTTGTACGAGGCGGCCGGAAAGCTGGCGGAAATGATCGACCGTCCGGAACAGTCAAAAGCGTGCCTTGAAAAATCGAAAAACCTGATCGACCGGATGATCCGGACCTTCTGGGACGGCGAGCGGTTTATCGCCCGTGAACACGACAGCCGCGAGCGCATCGCAACCGGTTCGCTGCTCCATTATCTGCCGCTGGTCCTCGGCAGACGGCTGCCGCAGAACATCCTTGATAAAATGGCGGCGGATCTTACAAAGGAAGGAGAATTTCTTTCGCCCTACGGCCTTGCGAGCGAGAAGATGACGGGCGAAGATTTCCGCGTTTCCGGATTCGGACGCGGCTATCTCCTGCCGCCGTATCATATCCTGATCCTCTGCGGGCTCTTTGAAGCCGGCAAGCTGAACGAAGCGCGGGAGATCGCGCGGCGCTACTGTCTTGCGCTTCGGGACACCGATTTCAATATGATTATCGATCCGCTGCGCGGCGGCCCGGCGGGCTTCGGCTGCACCTGGTCGGCCTGCGCGTATCTGATCCTTGCCGAGCGGCTCGGCAATCTGTAAAGGAGGCGAACACGGATGAAACACGAAGCTTTCAACGCTTTATCGAAGAAACCGGACAGTATCTTCAATCTGAGCAGCGGCGCGTTTTACCGCGCGGGCACCTATTTCGGGCTTTGTCTGCGTCCGCTGCGCCACGCCTACGCCGCAACGCTGGGCGAATGGGGCTCCTGCCGCGTCTTTGTCTGTTCGCGCAGAGGCAGTATCATCAAGCAGAAGGATAATCTGCTCATGGAGCTGATCCCGGTAAAAGACGGGCAACGGGTTCCTTTCGCCGTTTCGGCGAGCGCTTCGGAATTCACGATCCATACACCCTGCGGAAACATCCGCTTCTGCTTTGCGGAAAACACGCTGATGCTTGTTCGCGGAGAGGGCGGCCTCGGACTGATGCTCTGGCAGGAGCTGGAAACCCACCGCATTATCCGCAAGCGCGGCGAAAAGAGCTGGGAATTCTCCTTCCCGTACATCTGCTCGCTCGTTTATACGCCGCAAAAGGGAACGGTGAACGCGGAGATCTCCTGGAATTACGAGGATCTGCGCAGCGAGCTTTGCACCGCGCAGATCGAGCCGGACGAAACCGGCGAATTCGAAGCGGCGATCGAAGAATTCACGCATTTCGGCTGCGTCCGTCCGCAGTATCCAGCTTACGACGAAGGAAAACGCAGCGCGCAGGAGGACTTCGAAGAATTCCTCTCGAAGATGCCGCCGGTCAGCGAGGAGTTCGCACCCCTGCGCGAAAAGGCTGCCTACGTCACCTGGTCAAGCCTGGTTTCTCCTTCCGGAAGGATCAAGCGTACTTACCTTTACATGTATCCCACGATGCCGGCTTCCTCCTGGCAGATGGCCGAAAACGCCGTCAGCCTCAAAAACAATCTGCCGCTCGGGATCGAGCTGCTGCTGACCATGATCGACCGGCAGGCGGAAAACGGCCAGCTTCCGGATTTCTACGACGACGTACGCAACTGGGACCGCTGCATCAAGCCGCCGATCCAGGGCTGGGCGCTGGAGATCCTGATGCATGAGCACGATCTCAAAGCAGAAGTTCCTCCCGAAAAGCTGCGCGCGATCTATGAGGGCTTCGGCAAATGGGCGATTTGGTTTACGAAGTACCGCGACGACGATCACGACGGGATCCCCCAGTACGAACACGGAGACGAAACCGGCAACGACGACTGCATCCTTTTCCGGACGTACCAAAAGCTCGAGCTGCCCGATCTTTCCGCGTTCCTTGCGTTGCTCTTCGATCAGCTCGGCGCGCTGGCCGAATTGCTCGAGCTGCCAAAGGAAGCGAAAGAATGGCGCGAGAGAAGCCGTGTTCTGATCGAAAAGATGATCGCGGCATTCTGGAACGGAAAACGCTTCGTCGGCCGGACCTACGGCGATCACAAAATCATCGACGATACCTCCCTGCATTTTTACCGGACGATCGTTCTCGGCAAGCGCCTGCCGCAGGAGATCCTCGATCAGATGGCGGAGGATCTTTCGCGCGAAGGATTCTTCCTGACGCCTTACGGTTATATGGCGGAAAGTCTGACTGCGCCGAACTACAGCCGATCCGCGTTCGGGCGCGGCGCGATCACGCCGATGGACAACGTCCTTGTGATTACCGGCCTCTATTCTGCGGGAAAAACCGAGCTCGCCAAGGAAGCCGCCCGGCGTTACTGCCGCGGCGTTCTCGGTGCCGAGACGCCCTTCTATCCGGCGCAGGCCGGATTCCCGGCGAGCTGGAATGCTTCCGCGTTCCAGATTCTCTCCGACCTTGCCTGCAATTGGCCGTAAAACAAAAAAGAGACCGTCCCCGCTTCTGCTTCGGTGCGGAAGCGGGGACTGCCGTTTCTGCGGGATTTCCTCTGCGCCTGCGGCTTCATCGTTTTCACCTGCGAAGTCCTGGCAAGGCGACTTTGCGGATTTTTGATTGAAATCCGTTGAAAAATATGATACGATAATTCTGCAGAATAAAATAGCGGCAACGACGAAGCCTGCAAAACGGAAAGAGGAGACGGACATGCTTCATATTGAAAAGGCCGTGGAAAACGGAACGGCCGTGTTCAAACTGGAAGGACGGCTTGATACGGTTACGGCGCCGGAGTTTGAAAGCGAATTGATCAACACGCTCGACGGCGCAGAAAATCTGGTGCTGGATTTTGAAAGACTCGATTATATTTCTTCGGCAGGTCTGCGCGTTCTGCTGACCACCCAGAAAAAGATGCAGCAGAAGGGCACGATGAAGCTGCTTCACGTCTGCGACGCCATCCTGGATATCTTTGAGGTTACCGGCTTTACGAGTATCCTCAATATCGAGTAACGCCTATGAAAAAGAATCTTGTTACACGCAGCCTGATTTTTCAGGTAGCAGTCTTTTTTCTGCTGGGCGTGCTGACGACCGGAGCCATCACGTACATTACCCAGCATATCCGGTCGAACAATACCGTCAATCAGCAGACGGAGTCCTTTGCGGCAAAAATCTCGGATGAAGTCAGGCTTTCCATGCAGGAGTATCCCGCTTACGAATGGCTGATGCAGCATTGGATTTCTCACTCGAAAGATCTTGAGATCGAATACGATGTCGAATACGGTCAGAATACGAAGACCGAGGAAAAATGCCGTATTCTGGAAGAACGCCATCCGGGAATCCAGTTGAAATATCTTACGACCGAAGCGCTGGAAGAGATGTCGCCGGAGGATCAGAAGCTTTACGCTGAGATCGCTTATTCCTGGATGATTACGCGCGTCAATCAGATCAAGCGCTGCTACAAAATGAATTTCCTGTTCTGCGTTCTGACGGACCGGGAATGCACGACGCAGTTCTTCCTTTTCAGCGCCGCAGATCCCGGCGCCAAGCGCGGTACAAATTACGAAGAGGTCTATACCCTCGGCACGAGGGTGGAGGTTGCGCAAAGTCAGCAGGAAGCGATGCTCGCGGCAATCGAGAATCATGCGCATCTTGCGGACGCCGGCAGCTACGAAGATTATTACGCGCTGCTTTCGATCCTGAACGACCATCCGATCCTGATCGGTCTGACCTACAGCGTTGAGGAACTGCGCGGTCAGATCTCCGCAAACACGTGGCGCGGCACTACTTATGCGGCCGTTCTCCAGGTGGTGCTTTCCGCCATCTGCCTTACGCTGATTTTTTATTTCGTGCTTCTTCCCCTCAATCGGGTCGGTCACAATATCCAGATTTTCAGACAGACGAAAGACGGCGAAACGGTTTCAAAGAACCTGGAATCGATCCGTACCCACAATGAAATCGGGGTACTGGCAACGGACGTGGGCGATCTTGCAAAGGAACTGAGCGATCATATCAATCGGATCGAAACGATCACCGCGGAGCGAGAGCGGATCGTTACGGAGCTGAATCTTGCAGCGCGGATCCAGGCGGCTATGCTGCCGAGCGTATTTCCGGCGTTCCCGGACCGCAGCGAATTCGATATCTACGCCTCGATGGATCCCGCGCGGGATATCGGCGGCGATTTCTACGATTACTACCTGATCGACGACGATCACCTCGCCATCGTGATCGCAGACGTTTCCGGCAAGGGAATTCCCGCCGCGCTGTTTATGATGGCTTCTCAGATCCTTCTTGCAAACAACGCGAATGCGGGCAAATCGCCGGCGCAGATCCTGGCTGATACCAATAATTCGATCTGTTCCCATAACCGGGAAGAAATGTTCGTTACGGTATGGATCGGAATCCTGGAAATTTCCACAGGCAAGCTGACTGCCGCCAACGCCGGCCACGAATACCCGGTCCTGCGCAAGGCGAACGGCAGTTTTGAACTGTTCAAAGATAAACACGGATTCGTGATCGGCGGAATGGAGGGGATCCGATACAAAGAATATGAGCTGCAGCTTGATCCGGGTGATAAACTGTTCCTGTATACGGACGGTCTGCCGGAAGCGACGAACGCGGATGAAAAAATGTTCGGAACGGATCGGATGCTGGTGGCGCTCAACCGCTCGCCGGATTCTGCTCCGGAGCGGATCCTCGCCAGTGTTCGCCGCGCGGTCAATTTCTTCGTAAAAGACGCGGAGCAGTTCGACGACCTTACGATGTTCTGCCTGGAATACAAAGGAAAGAATCCGAAAGAAGAATAAAAAAGAAAACGAAAAATCCCGTACCGGAAGCGATCCGGTACGGGATTTTTTTGCCGTTTCGTGTTTTTTGCGGGCCGGTGCGCTCTTATCCGACGTCGTCGATGAAGTCCATGATGCCTTCCACCGTGATCTCAAAATTGCGGCGGATCGTCGCGTTGTCGGCAAGCGCGAGCGGGGTGTTCTGGGAGGCTGCAATGTAATCCTCCGAGAACTGCAGCGTGGTAGCGCAGGTCAGAAGATCTTCCATATACGTCTCGTATTCTTCAACCGGGCAGAGCAGCGCCAGCATTCCGAAGCAGGTGTAGTACCAGTTTCCGCCGTAGAGCTTGTAGAAGTCCATATCCACCAGTCCCGCGGCCATGCTGATCGCGCAGTTCGTGCCGGTGGCGTCGGTGCAGGTTGCGATCCCGACGGAATCGATGCCGAAGCCCTGATTGGGGCCGGAATACTCGTCGACGGCGTACATCTGGATATTGTTGAGCGTGGGGAAGCTTGCCTTTCCTTCGTAGCGGGTCTGATATTCGATGCAGTAATCCCAGCAGTTGAGGATCCCGGCGATATCCGGCGAGGAAAGGACCGGCCCGTTCGTCAGCAGGCCTCCGGTGGTATCGAAATTGGAGAGATAGCGGCGGCTTGCCTCGCTCTTGTGGTACGGGGCGAGCTGGCCGAAGAGGAACAGCATGCGGCTCGGATTCTGCGGATCGTAGAGCTTGTAGCTGAACGCGCTGTAAAGGCCGTCCGTCTCGATCCGCCAGCCTTCCGGGATCATCATGGAGAAATAGCCGCCGTTGTAGCTGACAAGGTTGAGCGCGGAACCGCTCGGCGTGGTCTGGCCGGTGCCGCCGATGCCGCTGCCGCCGCCTCCGATCTCAACGCCTCTGCCGGAGTTCAACGCCGGAAGCGTGGTGACGGAGCCGCTCTTGACGGTGAAGGCGCCGAAATTCTGCGACATCGCAGACCAGGCCGCGCCGTTATAGTAATACATGGTTGAATTCACGCCGTCGTTTTCGATCAGCTTGTAGCCGACGATATAGGAGCCGGCGGGGACCAGCAGGCTGATCAGACCGTTGCGGTCCGGGTAAGCGTTGGCGATCACGTTGCCGTTCGTCGTTGCGATCATCGCCAGGCCGCTCTGGCCGGCGATATAACCGTCCGTCTGGAACGTCAGGCGGCCGTAGCCGGTCTTGGTCGCTTCCAGGTAGCTCGTGTTCCAGTTGTCGTTCATGCCGATCTCGGAGAACGCCTTGTTGACCGTAGGACCGTAGGTTTTGAGCATCCCGTTGATCTTGAGGCTGAAGAGCAGGATCCCGTGCAGATCCTGATAATCGGATTTCGGGGTGAGCAGCTCGATGGAGGTCAGCCACATGCGGAACTGCTCCTCGAGCGTCATGCCGTCGCGGTCGAGCAGATACGCGATATGGGAGACGAGGGAGTTGTTGATATGGATGCCGCCGCGGTCGTTGTACGAGTTCGGAGCGAGCACCGGCGAAACGTAGTAAACGTCGCCGACGTAGGCGGGCTGCTCGCGGCTGTTCGGATCCGCCATGTTGCGGGTCTGGCCGTTGTAGGCGTTTTCCGCGACCATCCAGCCGGGATCGGAAGTTTCGTTCGCGATCTTTTCGCAGAGATTGCCCATGATATCGCTGTATGCTTCGTTGATCGTGCCGGTTTCGTTCTGATAGTAAATGCCCTGCATCGAATTGGCGGTGACGCCGTGGGTGAATTCGTGGCCGCAGACGTCCGCGCAGTAGGCGTAGTTGTTGGCAGAGGAGGCGGCGAAGCACGCCCAGCCGGCGTTGATGCCGTAGAAGCAGGCGTTGTTGACCGGGTTCTTGTTCTGGTCGCAGTAGCCGACCGTGATGAGCATCGGCGTGCCGAAGCCGTCCACGGAACGGATGCCGTACTTCGCGTAGGAATCGTAGATCACGATGTAGTTGTAGTACGCCATCAGATCGCGGTCCTGCCAGCCGCTCGTCTGCGAGGTGCTCGAGACGAAATTGAAGCTGTCTTTGAAATAAAAATCCCAGTACTGCGCAACGGCGATCTTGCGGGTGGGATCCATCAGATAGTATTTTCCGTCGTTTTTGTTCTTCGAGATCGGAACGGTGATCCGTTTCGTTCCGCCGATCACCTGCGGAACGTCGAAGGTGACCTCCTGCGTGGTCAGGGGCTCGAAGTAGGCGTCGTTGTTCATGAGCTCCTTGTTGTCCGAAGCAAAGCAGGCGCAGGGGATCGCCAGCAGATAGGTGCCGTCCGTCTTGATATAGTGGGCGAGATAGGGCATATCAAAGCTGGGGGAGACGTCCGGGTTGTTCGTATAGACGACCCAGCAGTTGTAAATGACGTTGCCGAGGGGGACCGCAAGGCGGAGAGAGCGCCCGGAGATCACCGAAAGGCCGGCGCCGCCCTTTTGAAGCGCGATGCTTTCCGCCTCCTGCTGGGAGATCCCGGATTCCTGCGAGGCCGTGCCGACGTTCGGAACGAACGAGCAGGTCAGGCCGCAGGCGTCGCCCTGGGGATCGACCGCGATGCGCAGCGTTGCATACTGCAGGGTCTGCTGACCGTAGCGCTGCTGATAGGTATAATAGGAATAGCCGTTGGGATCCACCTCGGAATAGACCGCGAAAAACTCGCAGCCCTTGGTAAGGCCGAGCAGAGAGGCCATCGCCTTGACGGATTCAACGCCGTCTTCGGCGTTGCGGATCTTTCCTTCGTAGTATTTCCCGACGAGGGTGGAGAGATAGCCTTCATTCGTATAGATATCGATGACGGTGGAATCGCCGTTCATCTTCTGAATATCTTCGATCGTCAGCTGAACGAGCGTGTCGGGCTTGTTGACCGTCATCTCCGGAGGATCCTCCACTTCGGTGGGGACCGAAGAAGGCTCGACCGTCGGCGTTCCGTATTCTACGCCGACGCCCTCCTCGGGAAGATCCAGAGAATACGGATCCGAGGGGACTGCGTAGGGCGTGCGATGGTTCTCGTCGCTTTTCGAGCATCCGGTCAGAATGACGAACAGCAGGGAGATCGCAAGCAGGCAGGCAAGAATTCGTTTCATTGCGGCACCTCTTTCTCTGTAAGCTTAAAAGAATCTATGCGGGACTTTGCGGATCACGGTTCCTGATAGGACGCGAGAAAAACGCCTTCGGCGTCGTAAAAGTCTGTCTGCAAAAGCGCGCCGTCTTCATCGTAGAGATAACGGCTGAAGGAGTAGCCGGCAGTGCAGTTCGTGCGGTTGCCTTCGGTATCGAGATATCCCATCAGCGTCTTTTGGCCGGCGTCGTCGTATTCGTATACGATCGCGGAGATCTCCTGTTCGGTAAGGGTCGGCGCGCCGTCCGTTCCGAGGAATTGGAACAGGATCACCTGACCGTTGTCGTCAAGAGTGATCTTCACGCCGGCATATCCGTCCGCGCACAGGATCGGCGCTCCGTCGGCGCCGTAATACCTCGATTCCGAAAGCCTTCCGCGATCGTCGTATTTCATCCGCCGGATCGCGTAGCCGTCCTCGTTGAGACAAAGGGCCT
>CACZON010000193.1 GCA_902782805.1 Oscillospiraceae bacterium | reverse complement strand
GGCATTTGAAAAATCTCATTTCCATAAAAATATCCTCCTTATTTCGCAATGATTCCAACCGTTCTTACATTTTGATTATACCATTCTCTCCGCCGTTTTTCAAGCGTCCGGCAGCGTGTAAGCAGCAAAAAGAGCCCGGTATCAAATCGGGCTCTCTTTGTAAAAAAACCAATCGCAAGATCAGGGTTTGTAGAAATAATCCGCAAACGGGGATTCGCGCTCGTCCGGAACGTCTGCATAGACGCCGATATAGCGGCAGAATTCTTTGAGTCTTCTGAGGATCTCTTCGCCGCCTTCGATCTCAACCATATGATGGACGTACGGTCCGTAGATCGTCGCCTGCTCGAACTTCTTCCAATCCTTGAACTCGCCCCACATATAGTGGCTGCGGGTGAAGGGGCCGGGAACGCTCTTGTAGTTGCCCATGAGCATCGCGTATTTGCCGTCCATGCAGTCCATACGGGCGATCGTATACTCGCCGGGAGCTACTTCGAGGCCGGTATTGTAGCCGAATTCGCTCTTGATGATATAGGGATCGAAGGTCTGGTTGCCGGCTACCTTCGGCGGATATACGGCGGTGTGCCAGATCAGCTCGGCGTTCGGATTCGTCGGATGGTTGGCGGTGAATTCGCCGAAGAACGGCGCTTTCTCACCGAAGGTCGCGGAAGACATCATGACCATCGTGATCGTCGCGAGCAAGTCGGATTCAAACGCTACGAACATATTCTCGTTGGCGGCCATCATGAAATCGATCGTTCCGCCGTTGGGTCCGGACAGCAGGCTCTTCATGCTGTTGTCAATGCTGATCGCGGAGCATCCGGTCGTCTTATAGAGCTCACGGTACATCCAGAGGATCGCGGCGCCGCGGCGCAGGCCGGGATCGTCGGCGATGTTCTTGTCGCCCGCCGGGAAATAGGAGAGGAATTCATCCACGATCGGCTGAAGCTCGTCCTTGTGTTCCTCTTCCATGCGCAGGATCATTCTCGAAGCGTCCGCCGTGGTGAACGGGAATACCTCGATGCCGAATTTTTCAAGCAGCTCGTCCTCGTTGAACATCATGCTCGTGAACGCCTTCGGGCGGTTTCCGATCTGCATGATGCGCATGTTGCGGAAGTTCTTGAGCATCAGAGCGACGGCCAGGAAGTCTTCAAAGCCCTCTTTGAAGGTTTCGGAATCGACTTTCGAGGTCGGGATCTGGGTAAACTTCACGTGATAGCGCTGGAGGATCTTCGAAACGGCAAAGAGTCCGCACTGTGCGTCGAGCAGACGGATGCCGTAGTTATCGTCGTAAATATCCTTCGTTTCGGTCTCGCCGAATTCTTCGTCCTGTACCGCCCAGATGAGGGTGGGAAGTCCCAGAAGCGAAGCGAGCTTGCCGGCGACTTCTTCGGAACCGAAGTTGATGTTCGGGATAAAGAGGGCGTCGATCTTCTGTCCTTTGAAATAATCGGCGAGCTTCTCGGCCTGCATGTAATCCCACATCATACCGTCTTCGGTAATGCCTTCGAGATCAACGAATTCTACGTGTTCGTTGCTGAAGTTATTCTCGATATAGGGCAGTACGACGTCCAGAACTTCTTTCGCGGCTTCTGCGCTCCACATTCTCATGCGGCGGCGCGGTGCACCGGGACGGTTGGGCATATCGCGGCGGCAGGGCGCGATACCGATCTTGACTTTATAGCTTAACATGGGGTAGCTCCTTTCGAATCGTATTCTTTATTTATTATACACGAACGAATTCGCCGTTTCAATACTCTATTTTATGAATTTTAGATACAACGACGATTATTTTTTCATAATTATCTTCTTTATTTGAATTATTTTAAAAGCTTCATCGCCCTTTTCCGCCTCGCCGGCAGCGCAGCGCTCGGGAATGTCCGTCCGAAGTTCTTCGCCGGGCGCGGAAGTTCTTGAAAGGAAGCGCGGAATCTGCTATTATAGTAAATAAGAAATAATAATGAAAGGATGATCCTATGGCGCTTTTGACCCAGGATTACTACTGCCCGGCGCTCGGAATGGCCTCCGAGCTGCGGATCCAGACGCCCGAGGCGATCCTTCGCGGCGAAGAAAAACCGCGCGGGACGCTTTTTCTGCTCCCTCCCGAGGGCGAAAGCGGCCTTTCGCTCCTGACGGGAACGAAGCTCGCGGCACTCTGCGAGGAATACCGCGTTACCGCTTTGATCCCGCCGTGCCTTCAGGGATGCTATACCGATATGGCGTTCGGCTATCCGTTCTATCAGTCGCTGAAATTTGTCCGCGAATACATCGGGAACTATCTGCCCGGTCTCGCTCCGGAAAAAGGCAGAACCGCAATCGCCGGATTCGGAATCGGCGGTTTCGCGGCGCTGCGCTGGGCGCTCGAAGAGCCGGAATTCTTCTTTGCGGCGGGATCGATTGCCGGCAGGCTCGACCCGGCCATGGCGCCGCAGGGGTATTTTACCGAAAAACGCCTCTCCGATCTCTTCGGAACGCCGGAGGAACGCCTTAAGAAGCGCGGGGATTTTCTTTCGCTCTGCGAAACTTCGCCGCATAACAGGCTTTTCCTCTTCTCCGCGCGGGAAGATCCCGGCTTTGAATCGACCCTTCTCGCCGCGAAAGCGCTCGGCGCAAAAGCGAAGACCGCAACGGTTCAGGGCGCCGCAAGCGGAAAGGTCTGCTCCGACGCGCTCGGTGAGTTTTTCAAATTCTGTGTGGGAGGGGATTCGTAATGTCGCTCGGAAAACTTGATTTTTATTCGAAAACGCTCTCGATGGATCAGTCGCTCTACGTGATCCTGCCCGATAAAGGCGAAGGCGCGCCTGCGGAGCCCCTGCCTCCGCAGGAGGGCTATCCCGTTTTGTATCTGCTCCACGGCACCTCCCACGACTGCAGTCATTTTCTGCGCTACACCTCGATCGAACGTTACGCCACAGACCGCAAAATTGCCGTCGTGATGCCCTCGGCGCAGCTTTCCGGCTACGCCGATATGGTCCACGGCGAACCGTTCTTTACATATCTGACCGAGGAAGTCCCGCAGATCGTCAAAGCGCTCTGTCCGGTTTCGAAAAAGCGCGAGAACACCTTCGTCGCCGGCGTTTCGATGGGCGGCTACGGCGCGGCGAAGATCGGCCTTTGGTACCCCGAACGCTACGGCGCGATCGGCGCGCTTTCCAACGGCAACCACGCCTACATCCGCCCGATCGGCTTCCACGCGCGCAACGCGAACGAAGAATTCCCCGCGAGCGTTGCAGACGCGCGCCACCTGCTCTGCTGGGGCATCGGCAAAGAGGGCGATCCGCGCGAAACGCCGGAGGATCTCTACTACCTCGCCGAAAAAGCGCTTCAAAGCGGCGGCCCCCTGCCCGCGATCTTCCATACCTGCGGCAGCTTCGACCGCAACCTTGCGATGGCGCAGCATATGCGCGATTATTTCCGTTCGCTGCCCGGCGATCCCTTCCGCTACTGCTACTACGAAGAGCCCTACGGCGAGCATATCTGGGATTACTGGGACAAATGGCTGCGCGTTTTCCTCTCCTGGCTGCCGATCGACCTCCCCTCTTCGGTCCTGCCGCTCTGAAAAAACGAATCAAAAAAAGACCGGAAAGAAATTCCGGTCTTTTTTTCTTGCGGTTATCGTTTCTTACGGCGCCGAACCGCCCGAATCCGGCGCGAACGCACGCCGGATCTTTTCGCAGAGTTCCTCCGCGGTAAAGCCAAAGGTTTTTCCGGCTTCGATCAGCTCGGAAAGCGGCGCACGGATCGCTTCCTCGCGCAGCGCTTCGCGCTGTGTTTCCAAAAGCGCGCGGACAAAGCACCCGCTGCCGGCACGCGTTTCGATCAGCCCTGTTTGCTCAAGCGCGTCCCACGCGCTGCGGACGGTGATCACGCTGACGCCGAGCTCCTTCGAGACGGTGCGGATCGGCGGCAGCGCCTCCCCGGCGCGAAGCTCTCCGGAAAGGATCGCCGCTGAAAGCTGATCGCAGATCTGGCGGTAGGCGGGCGTTTCGGAATTCGGCAAAACGGACAGGCGCATCAGAGATCCACCTGCTCAAAATTGCGCTGCGCGCGTTTCTTCGTCAAAACTGCGCCGAGAAGATAAACGGCCGCGCAAACGGCAAAGAAGATCCCCTGCCGAATCCAGATCGAGCTGCTTTGCGGGAAGCAATCGAGGGTTTCCTCGACCCAGCCGAAAAGGGGCAGCGCATCCTTCGCCGCGCCGCAGATGATCATGAATCCTTCGAAAAGGAAGATAAACGCGAAAACGCAGATCGTTGAAAGGAGAAAATGGCGGCCGAGCTTGTGCGGCGCTTTGTAGAAGCGCGGCAGGAAAACCGCGTTGAATACGGCATAGACGAGCAGCAGCGCGCCGAGCAGCGTCAGCGAAGCGTCCAATCCGGCGGCGTTCGGGGTGCCGTGGACCGCGTGATTGACAAAGATCATCGGCAAAAAGAACAGCAGCGAGAGCAGCTCGATCACCAGCATAAAGCGCAGCTTCGAAGCCACGACCTGCGCCTTCGATACGGGCAGCAGCGTTGTGAAGAGGACGTCGTTGTCGACCGCGGCCTGTGTAAACGAATAGAAGATCGAGTTGCAGATAAAGAATCCCGCAACAAGATACGGATAGCTCGGGATCAGCATCATCAGTACGAACAGAAAGAAGATCGGGATCTGAACGGCCATGCAAAGCCGGAATTCCTTATAAAGCAGATTCTTCATGAATACCCTCCTGTTCCGTATAGATCATAATCGATTCGAGGTCGGCCGGCGCCGTTTTGCAGTCGGTGAACCGGGCGGCGTCCCCGGCGCGGCAGAGCCCGGTAAAACCGAAGGCGTGAGCCTTCGCGCCGATCAGCCAGGGCTTTTTTTCCTCGAGCTGACTGCGCTCTCCGGAGCAGAGCAGATATCCGTGGCGGAAGTCTTCAACATCCGTCGACGCAAGGATTTTTCCGTCCTTGATATAGGTGATAAAATCGGCGCATTTTTCAAGGTCGGAGATGATGTGGGTCGAAAAGAGGATGCTGCGCGTCCCGTCTTCGATCACCGAGCGGAACACGTCGAGCAGATCGTCGCGCGAAACGGGATCGAGCCCGCTCGTCGGTTCGTCGAGGATCAGCAGCTTTGCGTTGTGGGAAAGCGCGAGCGCGAGCGCGTATTTCACGCGCATGCCAGCGGAAAGCTCGCTGATCTTTTTGTTTTCGTCGAGCGAGAAACGCTCGAGATATCCGCGGTAGGCTTTTTCCTCCCAGTCCTCGTAAAAGCGCTTCGTGACCTGCGTGATGCGGCGGAGACTCGATTTTTTATAGCAGTCGAATTCTCCCATCACAAAGCCGATTTCCTTTTTGCAGGCGGTTTCGTTCCCCGTAAAGCTTTTTCCATTTACAGTTACTTCCCCGCCGTCTTTATGGATCAGATTGAGCATCGCCTTCATCGTGGTCGTTTTTCCGGCGCCGTTGCGCCCGATAAAGCCCATGATATATCCCGGCTCGAGCGAAAACGATACGGAATCGAGCAGAAAGCTCTCGTATCGCTTCGTAAGGCCGGAAACTTCGAGTGTTTTCATAATTTCCTCCTAATTGTGCTTATTCAACATACACAATTATAGCACTTCTTTTCGAAATGTCAAGGGTTTACTTCGCAGGGTTCTTTTGCGATAGGAGCAAGCTTATCTGCCCGGCAATAGTTGCTGTGGTTCGCCGCCTGCTTTTTCACCTCGCAGGGTTCTTTTGCGATAGGAGCAAGCTTATCTGCCCGGCAATAGCTGCTGTGGTTCGCCGCCTGCTTTTTCACCTCGCAGGGTCCTTTTGTGATAGGATCAAGCTTATCTGCCCGGCAGGAGTTGCTGTGGTTCGCCGCCTGCTTTCCGTCCTCGGGAAACATAAACGAGGCCCCGGAAAATCGAAGATTTTTTGGGAAAGGAGGAATCGCCCGAAAGAGGAAGCCGCGATTCGCACGCGGATCGCAGCGAATTCGCAAGGGC
>CACZON010000192.1 GCA_902782805.1 Oscillospiraceae bacterium | reverse complement strand
GTTTCTGCTCCCCGAGGGCAGAAAGATTGCTCCTGTCTCAGCAACCCCTGCCGGGCGGCGCACCCGCTCCTATCCCCGGAGAACCCTGCGAAGTAAAAAAATGAAAGAAATGATTGAAAAAGCTATATAAATCAGTTATAATAATTATGTTTATGTGTAACGTATCGGCGCGGGAGAGGAAAACCGGCCGGCACCGTAAATAATATTATGAATTCGGGACCACCGAATGAAGGGAGCTTTATCGTAAAAAATGAAACAGTATGATGCGAACAACATCCTGAACATTGCCCTCGCCGGCCACAGCGGCGCCGGTAAAACTTCGCTGACCGAAGCGATGCTTTATCTCGCCAAGGCAACGGATCGCCGCGGCAAGGTTGCCGACGGCAACACCGTCAGCGACTACGACCCCGAGGAAATCAGCAGAAAGACTTCTGTTTCCACCGCCGTAGCGCCCCTTGAATGGAACGGCAAAAAAGTCAATCTTCTCGACGCGCCCGGTCTGTTCGACTTTGAAGGCGGCGTATGCGAAGCTGCCCGTGCGGCCGATTCGATGATCATCGTCCTCTCCGGCAAGGACGGCGTGCTCGTCGGAACGGAAAAGGCGGATACCGCAGCCAACAAGAGAAAACTCGCGA
Source organism: Oscillospiraceae bacterium (assembly GCA_902782805.1). Classification (GTDB taxonomy): domain Bacteria; phylum Bacillota; class Clostridia; order Oscillospirales; family Acutalibacteraceae; genus RUG612. The sequence goes on along the minus strand of CACZON010000192.1, from coordinate 1,495 downwards.
AGGTCTTCTTCGTCAACGGCATGACCGAGGAAGCTTCCCATTTCTACGACGTTCTCGCCCAGATCCGCGAGCTTGAAAAAGGCGCGATCCCGGTCGTCGTTCCGATCTATCACGGAACGAGCGCAGATATCTACGCGAACGTCCTGACCAACAAGGCCTACGATTACTCCTCCGGCAAGCCGGTCGAAGTCCCGATGCCCGACCTGAGCGAACACATGGGCGAAATCATGGAAGAAATCTCCGAAGCCGTTGCCGAAACGAGCGAGGAGCTGATGGAAAAATACTTCGAAGGCGAGCCCTTCACCGCCGAAGAGATCCAGGAAGGCGTCAAGGCCGGCATCAAAGACGGTTCGATCTGCCCGGTCTTCTGCGGCGACGCGATGCTGATGCGCGGCCTCGAAGAATTCATGAACGGTCTGACGAATCTTCTCCCCAGCGCCGCTGAAAAAGCCGGCGAAACGGCCGAAGACGAAAACGGCAGCGCGGTCGAGATCGCGGTTGACGAATCCGCGCCGGTCGCCGCTCTGATCTTCAAAACGATCGCCGACCCGTTCATCGGCAAGCTCTCCTACGTCAAAGTCCTCTCCGGCAAGCTCTCCTCCGAGAGCCAGATCGTCAATATGCGCACCGGCGAGCCCGAGCGTATCAGCAAGGTCGTTTTCATGAGCGGCAAAAAGCAGATCGACGCTCCCTACATTGCGGCCGGCGACATCGGCGCGATCCCGAAGCTGACCGCTTCCGTTACGGGCGACACCCTCGCGGCAGCGAACCGCAAGGTAAAGCTCACCGGAATCGAATATCCCTATCCGCCGCTTTCGATGGCCATCGTTCCCGCGAAGAAGGGCGAAGAAGACAAGATCGCCCAGGGCATCGGCCGTCTCACCGAAGAAGATCCCACGATCCGCTTCGCAACCGATCCGGAAACCCACGAGATGATCCTCTCCGGCCTCGGCGAGCAGCACCTCGACGTGATCTCCTCCAAGCTCAAATCGAAATTCGGCGTAGAGGTTTCCCTCCAGCAGCCGAAGGTCGCGTACCGCGAAACGATCAAGAAGAAAGTCTCCGTTCAGGGACGCCACAAGAAACAGTCCGGCGGCCACGGCCAGTTCGGCGACGTCTGGATCGAATTCGAGCCCAAAGAGGGTGAAGATTTCGAATTCGGCGAGCGCGTCGTCGGCGGCGCGGTTCCGAAGAACTTCTTCCCCGCCGTTGAAAAAGGTCTGCGTGAAGCGATCAACAAGGGCACCCTGGCCGGATTCCCGGTCGTCGGCCTGCGCGCCACGCTCTACGACGGATCCTATCACCCCGTCGACTCCTCCGAAATGGCGTTCAAGACCGCCGCTTCTCTCGCCTTCAAGGCCGGTATCCCCCAGGCGAACCCGGTCCTCCTCGAACCCTACGGCACCCTCAAGGTCCTCGTTCCGAGCGCCAACATGGGCGATATCATGGGCGAAGTCAGCAAGCGCCGCGGCAGAGTTCTCGGCATGAATCCCGC
>CACZON010000191.1 GCA_902782805.1 Oscillospiraceae bacterium | reverse complement strand
GCTGGATTCCGCAAAGCGGTATATGTTTTATACCTCGCCGTTCCTGCTCGTTTTCTCGGCGGCGCTCTGTATCTCGAATATCTCCCTGATCCGCCACGAGGGCAGGCGGCTTGTCAATATCCTGGGGATCGTTCTTTCCTTCCTGCTGCTGGGCGGGATCGTCTTCCTCTTTGCGTTTGATTTCTACGCCTACGGAAGCGAGTTCGAGGTGATGATCCACGACCTGATCATCAATCTCTTCGCCGCGATCTATCTTTACTTTGAATGTATGCTGATCGGTACGATCATCGCGGGCGTGATCGCCGCGAAGAGCGAGCCCGCGCCGGACCGGGATTTTATCATCATCCTCGGCTGCGGGATCCAAAAGGACGGAAAACCGACGCCGCTGCTGCGCGGCCGGATCGACCGGGCGCTCGCATTTGCCGAAAAGCAGAAGGCAAAAACGGGCAAAGAACCGGTTTTCGTCACCTCCGGCGGCAAGGGCCCGGACGAGGTGATCTCCGAGAGCAGCTCGATGAAGCAGTATCTGATCGAACGGGGCGTAGACCCCGGGCGGATCCTCGAAGAAGACCGCTCAACGGATACTTTCGAAAACATGAAATTCTCAAAGGAGAAGATCTTCGCGGTCGATCCCGCGGGGAAGATCGCCTTTTCAACAACGAATTACCACGTATTCCGCAGCGGCGTTTTCGCGCGCAGGGTAAAGATGCGCGCGGTCGGAATGGGCGCAGAAACGCGCTGGTATTTCTGGCCGAACGCGTCGGTGCGCGAATTTGTCGGCCTTCTGACCGAACACCGCGGAAAGCAGGCGCTGATCCTCGGCAGCATGATCGCCGCCTATATCATCATGACGCTGATCGCTTACCGCTGAACGAGCGCCGTAACCGAAATTCACGGATTTTTCTGAAAAACCTTTCGCCGGAGGATTGGGGCCGCGAGGCGCCGCCGGCGGATCAATGAATTCTCTAAAGTAAGAAGGGGACGAAATATGAGAATCGAAACAGAGCGGCTGATCCTTCGCCCGTTTGCCGAAGGCGACGAAAAGGACGTATTTGAATATCTCGAAAACCCGACCCAGAGCTGTTTTTTCGATATGAAGAAAAATTCTTTGGAAGAAGTTGCCGAGGATCTCAGGCGCCGGAAAAAGAACCCGCTCTATCTCGCGGTAACGCTCAAAGAGAGCGGAAAGGTCATCGGCGAGCTGTTTGCCGGACCGGAGGCGACCGCGCCGGACGATCCGCGAAAGGATACGTATTCACCCTGCTGGATGATCCATCCGGCGTACTGGGGAAAAGGCTACGGTTTTGAAGCGGCCTGGGCTTATATAGACCGGCTGTTCCGTACCGAAGGCGCACGGCGGGTCTATATGTATACGGAAGACACGAACACTGCCTGCCGGAAGCTCTGCGAAAAGCTCGGCGCGCGGAAGGAAGGACTTTTCCTCGAATACGTCTCCTTCTATAACGACGAAGCGGGCAGGCCGGTCTACGAAAACACGATGCAGTACGCGATCCTGCGGCGCGAATGGTTTGCAAAAACCGGCGGGCACCGCTTCTGGGGATGGGAGACGGCCGATTGCGCTCCGGTCGATCCGCAATACCGGAAGATCGCCGATCCGCGCGCTCTCTACGATGTGCTCGAGCTTCTCTGGAGCGCCGAAACCTGCGCGCCGCGCATGCGCAAAGACTGGACGCCGGAAAACAAAACGCTCGGTCAATGCTCGATCACGGCGTTCCTCGCGCAGGATCTGTTCGGCGGAACGGTTTACGGCATCAAGCTGCCGGACGGAAATTATCACTGCTTTAATCAGGTCGGATCCTGCCGGTTCGATCTGACGAGCGAGCAGTTCGGCGGCGAGACGCTCGATTACGAGAATGCTTCCGAGCAGCTGAGGGAAGTTCATTTTGCAAAGGAAGAAAAGCGCCTGCGTTACGAAGCCCTCAGAGACGCGCTCGACGCGCTTATCCGGCATAAAACGAAAGACTGAAAGGAGCGGAGCGTATGAGCAAACTTTTATGGATTGACGCCTGTGTCCGCGAAAATTCGCGCACGCGGCGGCTTGCGGTTCGGCTGATCGACCGGATCGGGAAAACGGCAGAAACCGTCCGGCTTGAGGAAATCTCTTTTCCGAACGATAACGAAGCGTTTCTGAATAAGCGCGATGCGCTCCTTGCGCACGGCGAATACGATTCCCCGCTGTTTGCGCTTGCAAGGCAGTTCCGGGAGGCGGAAACGGTCGTGATTTCCGCGCCGTATTGGGATCTTTCGTTTCCCGCCGCGCTCAAACAGTATTTTGAGCAAATCAACGTAACGGGCATAACGTTCCGTTATTCGCCCGAGGGAATCCCGATCGGCCTTTGCCGGGCAAAACGGCTCTATTACGTGACAACGGCGGGCGGAACGATCTTTTCGGAGGAATACGGCTTCGGGTACGTAAAAGCGCTTGCGCAGGGCTTTTATCAGATTCCTAAGGTGCTTGAAATCAAAGCGGAAGGGCTCGATCTGATCGGCGCAGACGTTGAATCGATTCTCAGTAAAGCCGAGGAATCGATCGATCGCCTCTTTGAAGCAGAGACGAAACCATCCAATTAAGAGAGCTGCATTTTGCATCTCAGGGAGGAAGATACGATGAAAAAGCTGATTTTGATGATCCTGACGGCGCTGCTGGCGTTCTCGCTCTGCGCCTGCAGTCTGCTTCCGCTCCCGAACGGGCCGGAGGAACCGGTAAGCGGGGCGAGCTCCGCCGCTGCGGCGCCTTCCGCTTCGGAATCCTCCGCGGCCTCAAAGCCGGAAAGCGAAAAGCCTTCTTCGGCAGGGGAGTCCTCCTCCGAAACGCCGGAAATTTCTTCGCAGGCTCCGCAGCCAAGCGAAAGCAGCGAAGAGAGCCGGCCGGCGCAAAGCGAAGCGTCCGCTTCCGATGAATCCTCCGCTTCCAACGAAAAGTTTACTTCTCTTCCGTCGGAGCGCTCCGAGCCGGCGCAGCTTGAATGGAGCGGCGTCTATCTCTACGGGGAGGAATCCACCGGCGAGGTCCTGATCGTGAAGGGCGTTTCCGCGGGCGCCGTTTACGGAACGTATATCTTTGAATACGCGGCCGGCGGATTCGGCGCGCGGGAATTTACCTGGCCGCTCGATCCGGCCGATCCGAACCGCGCTTCCGAGCTCTTCCAGAACGGCGACGATTACAATTATTTCAACCTCCGGGAAGACCGGATTACCGTAGATTATCCGGCCGGCTGGTGGGCCGACCGCGATTACCTCTACTGGTGCCCGGTCGACCGCCGGGAACAGTATCCGGACCATCCGTATCTTACGCAGGAGGAGGAATCCTCCGCGCCGCAGGAGACGCATGCGCCGTTCTACGGGATCTGGATCGCGGCTTCAGGGGATTACGACGAAGTCAAGGCCTACGCCGACGAGATGAGAGAACGCGGCTTTAACGCCGGGGTCTACGTTACGACGGATTGGAGCAATCTCAATCCGGTTCGCTGGTACGTCGTTTCCGCCGGAGAATATCCGAGCGAAGAAGCGGCCGAGGCGGATCTTTTCAACGTGCGTGACGCCGGCTGGACGGATGCTTATATCAAGTATACCGGCGACTTTAAGGGATAAATCCTTTTGAAATCAAGAAAGAGCATCGAACGGCTTTGCGCGGCAGGTTCGATGCTCTTTTATTCTGTCTCGTCTTCACAGTTCCGGAAGACCAATCTGTTTTTTGCCTCGCGGAAAAAGCGGTTTTCCGGTTCGATCGAAAGGACGAAATCGATCTTTCCCAAAAGCACGCTTCGGTAACGTTCGATTTCAAGCGGCAGACGAACGGCGTGAAGCTGCGGGACGTAGAGGTACGGATCCCCGCCGGCGTTGATCACGTCTTTCGGGAAACGGTCCTGCAGAACGTTTTCGAACCCGAATTTCAGGACGTAATAGACTTCCTGGCGCAGTTTGCGCTTGTAATCGCTCGGTACGGCGAGCTTTTCGTTGACGGTCAGACCGGTTACGGTCTGGCGATTGGCATTCGTCAGGAACCGCGTTTTGCTGCGGTTGATCCTAAAGCCCGCTTCTTCCAGCATCCGCTTTGCTTTTTGATAAGCAGGGTAAAGAGAAGCGTTGCCGGAAACAGTGAGATCGTCGCAGTAACGCGTATAGGAAAATCCGCGCCTTTCGCACCATGCGCCGAAAACGTCGTCAAAATGGCGAAGGACGAGATTCGAGATCGCGGGGGAAGTCGGCGCGCCCTGAGGAAGAACGTCGCCGCGGCAGCAAAGCGAAGTCAGAATCGTTCCGATCTGCTTCGGATAACGCTTGCGGTGAAATACCTCGGAAAGTACGCGGTCGAAACGGATCGAGCCGAAGAAATCGGTAAGATCGAGCTTTAGAAGAACCTTTTTTCCGACGTGCGGCGCGGCGTTTTCGGAAATCTTTGCGCCCTGAAAATAGGCGCGGGCATATTTTGAAATCGGCAGCGGCATCAGGATTTTCCGGTTGATCGCGCGCTGAAGAGATTTAAGGGCCGGATCCGGCGCGCTGATGCGGCGCGTTTTTCCGTTTTTCTTCAGGATCGAGTAATCGCGGTAACGGGAATCAACGTCGCGCAGGATTTTCCAGAGCGAACGGTTGTTTGTTCCGAGAAGCGCTGCGAGCTGCCAGGTATCGTAGGCGAAAGGAACGTCGTTCTGATGCAGCAGGATCGTTTCGATCGCTTTGACCGGACCGAAGGATTCGAGAAAATGAAGGTCGGCCCGCTCGAAGACGACCCGCCCCTGATTGATTTTCATCAGAATTCCTCCTTCCGGAAAAAATAGCCGGGGCTTTTGCGGCACGGAACGTCCGCAAAGCATTGCAGACGAATTTGAAATCATGGAATGATTGGTTATTCGGCGGAGAGGATTTGCGGCCGCGCGTTTTCTCGAAGAGAGAACGCGGCCTCCGCTTGAAAATCCGGGCAGCGACTCGCTGCCCGCCCAAAGTGAGACTTCGGATGCAAACTGCCGGCAAAAGCCCCGGTACCGGAAAACCGGTGGATTTTATTATAAACAAACCGTACGGCATTGTAAAGAGAGCTTTTATTTTTTTATAAAAAAACCTCCCTCAAAGGAGGGAGGCGTAAAAACGAAAAATCGCCTGTTCAAAGATCGTTAGAACCCTGCGTGAGAAAAATTGCTCCAATAGAGAAATTTCCTGCCGGGCAATTAAGTATACATATAAATCAAAAGAACCTTGCGTGACGAAAAACTGCTTCGATCTGAGCATTTCCTGCCGGGTATACAGCTTGCTGCAAGATGATAAGAACCCTGCGTGATGAAAGCCTGCTCCACTCTTT
>CACZON010000190.1 GCA_902782805.1 Oscillospiraceae bacterium | reverse complement strand
TCCGGGCAAAAGGCGCCGGGATTTTTCCGGCTCTTCCCGCCGCGAAAGCAGCATTATTTGAACTCTTTCATGTATTCCTTCGTGAGGAACGCGCGCAGGCCGTTGTCCTTTTCGACCTTCGGTTCGGCGACATCGCCCCAGTACATGTAGTTCTCCTCCTCAAGCGAGAAGGGCTTCCACTCCGGCATCGGCGTGCCGTCGGCATCGAGGCCGTTCGGATCGCCGGTTTTGAAGAAGTTCGCCCAGTAATTGCACATATGGCGCGCAAGGTCGTAATGCTTGCCCTTGAAAGGACGCTAGCATTTCGCGAGGTTCTCGAAATAGAACCAGAGGTCGGAGGAATGGAACGTTCCGGGGTTATCCCATCCGGGCATCTCCGGATTGAATTTGTAGAAATAGATCGGCGTTTCGCGGCCGTCTTTTTTGTCGAATTCCTTGATCGCGCGAACGCCGATCTCGGCGCCGTTGATCTTCGTGCGCTCGGTTGCGGTCGCAACGTCGTCGCCGATCAGCGAGAGGAACTCCGCCGCGTCTGCGCCGAAAGCCTTTTCGCCGAGGGCCTTGAATTCGTCCATATCCTTCGCGGCCGGGATCGGAGCGCGGGTCTCACCGACGGTGCAGCCGATCAGTAGCGGGACCTGAAGGCGTTTTCCGGTTGCCAGCTTCTCGGCGGAAGCCTCGTCGAGGAACTGACCGTCGACGGCGGTGCCCCAGCGGCCGTTGAAGGCTTCGCATTTGTCGCGAAGGGTTACGGCGTCGATCTTTCTCGCTTCCTCGAGCGTCTCCACGCCGAGATATTTGAAGAATTCGACGCCCTGCTCAAGCGCTTCCTTGTAGGATTTGAGGAAGAACGAGCGGGTTTTGTAAACGTCGGCGCCCATGCCGCTCATGATGACGGCTTTCTGGAAGAGGCCTTCGTTCTGAGGCGAAGTCAGCTGCGCAACGACGCTGCCGCCGCCCGCGGACTGGCCGCCGATCGTGATATTATCGGGATCGCCGCCGAACGCCGCAATGTTTTCCTTGACCCAGCGGGTGCCGGCCTGCTGGTCGAGATGGCCGAAGTTCGCCGGTGCTTCGGGCTGCTCGGCTACGAGCTGCGGATGCGCCAGGAAGCCGAAAACGTTGAGGCGGTAGTTGACCGTTACAACAACGATGCCGCGGCGCGCGATGCGCTCGCCGTCGAATTCCATTTCGGCCGGGTTGCCTTCGCGCAGGCCGCCGCCGAAATACCAAACGTAAACCGGCAGCTTTTCATCGGCTTTTTTGGCCGGGGTCCAGACGTTGAGATACAGGCAGTCCTCGTCCATCGGGATCTCGGGGTCTACGTTCCATTCGCGGGTATAGATGTTGTTGGGATCGAGGCCCGGGATATGCTGCATCGAGATCGGCGCGAATTTATAGCATTCGAGAACGCCTTCCCAATCGGCTGCGGGCTGCGGCGCGCGCCAGCGGTTTTCGCCGACGGGAGGCGCTGCAAACGGGATCCCCTTAAAAGCGGTAACACGCGGATCGGCGGCAGGAATTCCGCGGACCCAACCGTTTTTAACTTTCACTTCTCTTAACATGAAACTGTCCTCCTTATCAGGTTGTCGTTATCTTAAGAATACATTTTTTTGCCGAAAAGCGCAAGCCTTTTTATCTACTTTGTATATGAAATTTTACTATTCGAATTTTAAAAGGCGCTTTCTTCGTTTTTTCTGCAGAAAAAGAGCGCGCCGAGACGGCACGCTCTTGCAAAATAAATTTCAGCTTTTGGTCTCCGTTTGAGAGGCGGGCGCTTCTTTAGAATCCGCTTTCGGTTCCTCCCGGAGCTTTCGCAGCAGCTGCCGCCCGGCGCGAAGCTGCTCGTCGGTGACAACGGCGTTCGGATCGTAACGGGCCGGGATATAAAGCGCGCGCAGCGCCCGCGCGGGTTCCTCCGGCGTGATTTCCCGGGTTTTTTCGAGAACGTCCCGGGAAGTATCCGTCGGTTTGCGGTAATAATGCCGGCGGCTGAGCATCTTAAGGTATTTTTCGTAGATCTGCCGCATCTTCCGGCGGTTGGAGCGCTTCTGCGCGGCGGCGCCGGTACGGACGTCTCCGTAATCCGCCTCCGTCTCCAGATCCACGCGCTCCTCAAGCGTTTTGTCCGTACGGGTTTCCGCCAGATGACGGCCGAGGCGGTAGATCAGCCAGAACACGATCGCCGCGGCGATCACGATCAGCAAAACGACGACCAGCTCCCCGGACGACTCCCGAACCGGCGGCAGCTCGTCGGCCATCTGCGGCGCTTCTTCCATCTCGAGCGCGGAATCGATTATCCGCGAGGATTCTTCTCTCTCCGGCGGTACGTCCGTAACCGGTGCGATCAAAGAATCGAAAAATCCAACGACCTTCTGCATCCCGACGCCCAGCGGATATATTACGCTCTTTGCAACCCATGCGGCCGCATCCTTCAGCGTGTAGGCAATCAAAACGAGAGCCAGCAGCGCAGCCGGGGGCGCACAGAGGCTCAGAAGCTCCAGCGCCCGCTGCTTCGGCCCGGTTACCCGCCCGAAACGAAGCTGGCGCAGCGTAAACACGCCGAGCACCAGTCCTGCAATACCGAATCCCAGCGGATAGAGCCGGACTTTGTCGACCTGCGTGAAAACCGTCAGCACGAGCAGAACGAATCCGGAAACGAGAATATGGTTGCGGTATTGCCAGTAATCGACCGAAAACCGTCCGCTGATCAGGATCAGGATCGGATAGACGACGGCGAACGCCAGCAGAAGCATCTGCGGAATTTCACGCGTCAAAAGCAGAGAAAGCGGCGGCAGCAAAACGAAAACGAACCGCAGCGCCGGCTTTTTTTCGGCCGC
>CACZON010000189.1 GCA_902782805.1 Oscillospiraceae bacterium | reverse complement strand
TTAAAGAGCGTGAAAGAGACGAAAGCGCCCTGCGGCACCGCGGTGATCTGGTGGCTCGGGCAAATGGGCGTGTGGATCAAAATGGGCGATACGGTTCTAAGCGTCGATTATTTCGCGACCGAGATCCCCGGGCGGACGATCGCGCCGCCGGTCCCCGCGCAGGAGGTCCGCGGGATCGCGGCGTTCCTCGGCTCCCACAATCATATCGACCATATCGATCATCCCGCCTGGAGGATCTGGGCAAAGAATCTTCCCGAGGCGAAATTCGTATTCCCGCGGATCCATCGCGAGAGCCTTCTGCGCGACGGAATCGGAGAGGACCGCCTGCTCGGGCTCAACGAGGGAGAAAGCGTTGAGGTCGGCGGGATCAGAATCAGCGCGATCGCCGCGGCGCACGAGTTTCTGGATCGGGATCCGGAAACAGGCCTTTATCCGGCCTTGCAGTATCTCATCGAGGGCAACGGCCTGCGTATTTATCACGCCGGCGATACCCTGCGCTACGAAGGGATGATCGGAAAGCTGCGCGCGTTCGGGCAGATCGACGCCGCGATCCTGCCGATCAACGGGCGCGACGCGGTCCGCTACCGCGGACATTGCATCGGGAATATGACCTTCCAGGAATCCGTCGACCTCGCGGGCGAGCTCCGGCCGCGGCTCGTGATCCCCGGTCATTTCGACATGTTCGCGAACAACAGCGAGAACCCGGAGAAATTCGCCGATTATCTCGACGCTAAGTACCCCGGGCTCGTGCCCTGCGTGATTCCGCAGTATCAAACGCCGATTTTCCTGACAAAATAACGAAAAAACGCGCTGTTTTTCGGTAGTACGGTTTCTTGATTTTTCGGGCCGGAAGTGTTATGATCAAAATGGAAAAGGGGAGCGCGGCTTCCCGGTTTCCCGCCGAAACGGCGTTCTGTATTTCATGAAACTTTGAGACACGACGTTGAACGGAAAAACGGACCGTAAGGAGGAAGAACAATGAAAAACAGAATCATTACCATCAGCCGTGAATTCGGAAGCGGCGGAAGAACGGTCGGCAAGCTCGTTGCCGAAAAGCTGGGAATCCCCTGCTATGACGCCGAGCTGATCAGCAAGATCGCGCAGGAAAGCGGGTTTTCCGAGAATTACATCAAAGACGCGTCGGAATACGCTTCCGGCGGATTTCTGGCTTCGGCCTTCGCGAACCGTTCCTTCGGACCGACGAACGAGGATTATCTCTGGTCGATACAGCAGAAGGTGATCACCGAGCTTGCGGAAGAAGGCCCCTGCGTCATCGTGGGCAGATGCGCCGATTACATCCTGCGGGACAAAGCGGATCTTCTCAAGGCCTTTATCCACGCCGATCAGAAATTCCGCGCCGAGCGGATCGTAAACGTCTACGGCGAAACGGAAGAAGCGCCGGAACAGCGCGTGCGCGAAAAGGATAAGCGCCGCGCGGCTTATTACCGCTTCTATACCGACATGCGCTGGGGCGTTGCGCAGAATTACGATATCTGCCTCAACAGCGGAACGCTCGGGATCGAGCGCTGCGCCGAAATCATCTCGAAGCTCTATTAAACCGAACAAAACGAAAGCCCGGCAGCTTGTTGCTGCCGGGCTCTTTTTCTGCCGCTTTTTTTATTTCTTTTCTTCCTCGGCGGGGCGCGGAATCGGTTTTGCGTGGCCGTGATAGCTGAAATACTGACCCTTGAGGGTATTCCAGACTTCGTCGCATTTTGCGAGCGCTTCGGCGGAGAGCTCCTTTTTCTCGGAGGCAAAGCCGATATTCTGGACGACGTGTTCGTATTTGCTCGCGCCGACGATGATGCTGTCGACCACGGGCTGATTGAGAAGCCACTGCAGCGAGAATTCAAGGATGCTCATGCCGTTTTCCGCGGCGATCGCGGTCAGCGCTTCAACGGCGTCCATGTTTTTGTCGTTGAAATAACGCTTTTCGTAGCCGTAATTGATCGCGAAGCGGGAGCCTTCCGCGGGCTTTCCGCGGGTATGCTTGCCGGTCAGGAGGCCGGCGGCGATCGGATTGAATACGGTCAGGCCGCGGCGGTATTCCTTGAGGAAGGGAACCATCTCGTCGTCGATGCCGCGGGTGATCAGGTTGTAGACGCTCTCGGTGACAACCGGCGCGACGGCGTGCATCTCCTTTGCCGTATGGATAAAGGAGCAGAACTGCCAGGTCGCGTAGTTGCTCAGCCCGTAGTAGCGGATCTTTCCGCTGCGGACGAGATCGCTCATCGTTTCGATGACCTCTTCCATCGGCGTATCCGGATCGGGATGATGGAGGTAATAGAGATCGACGTAATCGGTGCGCAGCGCGCGCAGGCTGATTTCGAGATCTTCGATGATATGCTTGCGGCCCTGACCGGACTGGTTCGGCAGAGGACCGCGCGGATTGGTGACTTTTGTTGCGATCACGGCGTTTTCGCGCTTTCCTTCAAGCGCTTTGCCGAGGATCAGCTCGCTTTGGCCGCCGGTATAGGTATCGGCCGTATCAAAGAAATTGACGCCCTGATCGAGCGCGTAATCGACGATGCGGATCGCGTCGGCTTCATCGGTCTGCTCGCCGAAGGTCATCGTTCCGAGGCAGAAGCGGGAAACCTTGAGTCCCGTGCCTTTGAGAAGTGTGTATTCCATAGAGAACTCCTTTCGAAAATAAAATTCAGGGAAGAATCGGTTCTGTTTCAGAGGATTCTGTCCGGCCGGTCAGGAAGACTTCAGAGAAAAGCATCCTCTGCCGGCGGACGCTCATTTTTCGGCAGTATATCCGATCAGCAGCCGCAGCGTGTTTTCCGCGCCGCTGCGGTGGCTGCGCTCGTAGCCGTGGGAAGCGTAGACGCCCGGGCCGATCAGCCCGTGGGTCAGATCATGCCCTGCGCTGAGCGTCGCCTCAACGTCGGAGCCGTAGAAGGGATAGATATCGACCGCGAAGTCCGCACCGGAATCCTTCGCCGCGGCGGTCAGGGCTTTGACCGTTTCATAGCTGTAGGGGCCGCCGCTGTCTTTCGCGCAGATCGAAACCTGCTTTTCCGTACAGGTGAGATCTTCGCCGACACATCCCATATCGACCGAGATCGCTTCGGTCACGCCCGCGGGAACGGAGGCAGCGCCGCCGTGGCCGACTTCTTCGTAGACGGTGACGTGGGCCCAGACGGGGCGGGAGAGGGTGAGCTTTTCTTCGCGGATCGCTTTTGCAAACCCCATCAGGATCGCGACGCTCAGCTTATCGTCGAGGAAACGGCTCTTGATATAGCCGCTTTTCGTGATGCGGCTGCGCGGCTCGAAGCAGAGGATGTCGCCTACGGAAATCCCGAGCGCTTCGGCTTCTTCTTTGGAGGAGACGTCTTCGTCGAGTACGATCTCCATCGCGTCCCATTCGCGCTTGACTTCGTTGTATTTTCCGTTGACGTGGATCGACGCGTTGCAAATCTGGCAGGTGCCTTCAAAAACGCCGTTGAATTTTGTAACGACGCGGACGTTCTCGCCTTCGGCGTTGTTCGCGTTCATCCCGCCGAGGCGCGTGATCCCGAGGCGGCCGTCCGGCTTGATGCGGCTGACCATTCCGCCGAGCGTATCGACGTGGGATTCAAGCAGCAGGCCGCCGTTTTCGGCGTGATCCTGCGAAAGCTTGACGAGCACGCCGCCCTTGACCGTCTTTTGCGGTTCGTAGCCGAGCGAAGCGAAGACGTCGAAAACGTACTGCGCCGCTTCGGCGGTATAACCGGTCGGCGAATCGATCGCGAGCAGCTCGAGGAGTTTTTCGAGGAGAAAATCGGTATAAGGGGTAAGGTCAAACATAAAAATCCTTCCTTTCGGAGATATGATTTCCGCGTAGTGTTCAGGCGTAGCTGTGGATGCCGGGCAGGAGCGTATTGACGCCGATATAGGTGAAGATCACGCAGACAAAACCTGCAACGGCGAAGATCGCGGCCGATTTTCCGCGCCAGCCGCGGCGGATGCGCAGGTGAAGATAGACCGCGTAGACCAGCCAGGTGACGAGCGACCAGGTTTCTTTCGGATCCCAGGACCAGTAGCTGCCCCAGGCGCGCTGCGCCCAGATCGCGCCGGTCACGATCGTAAAGGTCAGGAAGAGGAGCCCCAGACAGACGCTGCGGTAGCTGATGAGATCGAGTTTTTCGCGCTTCGGGGTATGCAGATCGAAGAAGCCCTGATCCTTCATCCTTTCGCGCAGCAGGAAGATCAGAGAGATCACGAACGAAACGCCGAATGCGCCGTAGGAGATGATCGCGGTCGCAACGTGGAAGCCGAGCCACCGGCTTTGCAGCGCGGGCATCAGCGCCCGCACCTCACGGCTCTGCATTGCGGCGTAGCCGATCACGAGGAAGATCACCGGCGCTGCAAAAACGCCGAGCATCGGGAATTTAAATTTCAGAATGAACACGAGGCTCACGAGGCAGAGCCCCCAGGCGAAGCTCGCGGCGAATTCGTACTGGTTCGTCATCGGCAGCCGCCCGGCGCCGATCCCGCGGCAGACAAGCGCCGCCGTATGGAGCAGAAGCCCCGCACAGAGCAGGAGAACGCCGATTTTTGCGATCAGATCCTTTTTGACGGCGACGAATACGAAAAAGAAGATCATCGCCGCAAAATAGATCAGCATCACGGCGGTAAAAAGGATGTTTTCGGCGTAAAGCATGGAGCATCTCCTTTCAGGGATCGGACTGGCCGGAAACCTCTTTCACGGCGGCGGAAAGCTGCTCGGAGAAGAGCAGTCCGCCCTTGAGGCTCTGGCCGATCAGCGAATAGCCGGATGGATCCGGAATGGCCAGCAGACGTTTCGGCGGCAGATAGAAAGCAAGGATCAGCCCGATCATCGTGATCAGCCCGCCGAGCAGCGCCAGCGGCGTAAACCGGTCGCGCTTGATCTGGATCACGGTATAATTCTGCGGATTCGAGAAGCGGATCTCGTAATCGTCAACGGTGATGACCTCTCCGGAGAGCAGCGCGTTCATTCCGATCAGTTCGTCCCCGTAATAAAGCGAATACAGATACGCGGGATTGAGGAGCTTTCCGGAGGCGGTCGACGGGCCTTTTCCTTCGATCATCACGAAATCGGGATAAAAGGCGTTGAAGCAGAGCGCGAGCGACGGCAGATCCCTGACGGCGAGAGATTCTCCCGCGCAGAGGGTTTCCTGCTGCAGCAGCGCGCCGCTTTTGCGGATCGAAACGTCCGCAGCCCAGCCGGTGGAATTCTGATAGAACTGATAGCCGAAAAGGGAAGCGGGATCGTTGACGCTGACCTGCGCGCTTTGCGCCTCGCCGTTTTTACCGTCTGAAACGGTCAGCGACGCCGTATACTGAGAGACGGTATCGTCCTCGTTGAGGCCGATCCGAAAATCGTCGATCGTCAAAAGGTAACCCGTATCCGCGATCGGCTTCGTCTGGCCCGCAACGCCGTAGACGGCGTATTCAACGCCGGTCGTCTGACCGAGCGCGAAGCCGAGGATCAGCAGCAGGATCCCGAAATGGCAGATCCACGCGCCCCAGATGCCGATCCCGTTCCTCTTCGAGAAGAGGGCCTTTTCTGTGTTTTGTTCGATTTCCTTCGGCTTCGGAAAATGAAGCGCTTCGAAAACGGCCTGCGGGCGTTGGGTGATTTCTGCATGTGCGGCAGGGGAGGAGCGCAGGGTTTGCGGATCCGAAAACTCTTTTGTTTTGCGAATAAGCGGCCTGATGCGCAGCAGATTGCAGAAGAGCAGATTGCAGCAGAGCGCCGCGGTCAGAATCAAAAACCAGAGGCTGTGATAGACGTCGTCGAGCCCCAAAGCGTAAATGACGGCGGCGGTGCGCTCGGAATACCGGGAAGCGTACCATTCGTAGCTCTGATGCTGCGTCAGGAAGCTGCCCGCCGCGCAGGCGAGCGCCAGCAGAACGAGCAGGGTGATCGCAAATTTCATGGAGGAAACGAATTTCCAGAACTTTTTGAGCATGCAGCGGTTTCCTTTCGTAAAAACGGCAGAGGATTGCGCCCGTTTCGGCGAACTCTCTGCCGTTTCGTTCGTTACTGAGCTGCGACGCCGGCGCCGGAAAGCAGCGCCGCCAGCGCTTCGTCGATCTTCGCCTGGGCGGTATCGAGGCAGCGCATTGCAAGATCGCTGTTGTGGGCGCCCTCGGCGTTTTCAACGTAGCAGAAATCAAAGAACCACTGCGCTTCGCGGTGGAGCTTGCGGATTTCGTTGAGCTTTTCTTCGCTCAGCCTGTTTTCCGCGACCGCTTCGGTCAGCTTGTCCTTGAGCGCGGAGAGATTGTTGCCGACCTCGGTTTCCCGCGCGGTGACGCGTTCCTGGATCCTGCGGACGAAGGCGGTCATATCCGGCTCGTCGTGGCAGGCGGCGCAGGTGGAGAGCAGCGTCTCGTTCTCGAGCGGACTTTGCAGCTCGTGGCTGTGATATACGGTCCCGTCCTCACTCATTTCGAGCGGCATATGGCAATCGGCGCAGTTGAGAATGCCCGCGTGTTTGCCCAGAAGGAACGTTTCCGTTTCCGGATGCTGCGCTTTGAGCAGGCGCGTTCCGGTGGAGGGCTGTACCCAGTCGGCATAGCCGACGGTCCCATCCGGCAGGACCATCGTATCGTAGTATTCGAGGATCGCTTCCGGCGTCATCGTTTCAACGGTGGAATAGGGCATCATCGTCTCTTTGTCTTCGGGCGTGAAATAATACTCAATATGGCACTGCCCGCAGGAGAGGGTGGCCGGATCGATCGCCGCGGCGTTTTCGCCGAGCGCTTTCGTAACGTAGCTGTGGGTCACGACGAGCTTTCCTTTGGAGCCGGCTTCGTTTCCGTGGCAGTTATAGCAGCTGATGTTTTCTTCCATCTTGGCGAGGACTTCGTTGAAATCCATCGTGTAAACGCCGACGCCCTGATCGTTGACGAGCTTTGTGAAATTCGGCGTTTTGCAGGTCAGGCAGTTGGCCATCGGGTGCGGGCGCGCGGTATTGGCAACGTCCTCGAGTGTATATTCGTGGCTGCGGGCGCTGCCGTATTCCTTGGCGAATCCGAAGCCTTCGTAGAGATTGACGAGGTAGGGATCCTGCTCGAGATAATCCAGAATATAGGCGTTTCGGTCCTTTACGATGCCCATGGTCGCGACGATTTCGGGATACGTCTGCGCCCAGTCTGCGGCGTTGACAGTACCGTCCGCGCCGGTCGGATTCGGAGCGGCAACGTCCAGATACGCGATATCTCCGCGCGTCAGCGGGCCGATTCTGTCGCGGTTTTTGAGATGATACATCAGATCACCGCCGAAGAAGCCTGCCAGCAGCAGCGCTGCCGCCGCGATGATCAGAACGGAAACGACGAGTTTTATTAGCTGTTTTCGTTTTTCCATAATTCCCTCATATCGTATGCGCAATCATATCTGCGCGTTTTGCGCGTCCGGTCTTTTCGCCGGCGGGGTGATGACCTTCGCCGGGCATTTCTCGGCGCATTTGCCGCACTGCGTGCAGTTCGCGTAATTGACGTGCGCAAGGTTGTTCTCAACGGTGATCGCTTCGAATTCGCACTGGCGCGTGCAGAGCGTGCAGCCGATGCAGCCCGCGGAGCAGACCTGCTTGACGAGCGGACCGCGGTCCTTGTTCGAGCACTGTACCATAACGCGGTTGTGCTCCGGAACGAGCTCGATCAGGCCTCTGGGGCAGGCTTTGACGCACAGGCCGCAGCCGACGCATTTTTTGCGGTTGACGGAGGCAACGCCGTTTTCGATCCGGATCGCGTCCTGCGGGCAGACGGCGGCGCAGGAGCCGAGACCGAGGCAGCCGTAGGAGCAATCGGTGATCGAAAGGCCGTTGAGAACGACGCTCCGGCAATCCGTTACGCCTACGTAATTGCCCTGATTTTTCGTAACGTCGCAGGTGCCTTTGCATTTGACAAAGGCGATTTTGCGCTCGACCGCTTCGCCGGAGGTGCCCATAATCGCGGCGATCTGATCGGCGCAGGCCTGACCGCCTACGGGGCAGCCGCCGGCCGGCGCTTCGCCCTTGGCGATCGCGGCGGCCATCGCGTCGCAGCCGGCGTAGCCGCAGGCGCCGCAGTTGTTTCCGGGGAGCGCTTCGCGTACGGCGATTTCGCGCTCGTCCACCTCCACGTGGAACTTTTTGCCGGTCAGAACGAGTCCGGCGCCGACGAGGATGCCGATCACGGTGATGACGGCGGTCGTAATCAGAATGATTTCCATTTCATCCGCCTCCCATCAGATCGACAGGCCGGAGAAGCCCATAAACGCGATGGACATCAGCGCGGCGGCAATCAGAACGATCGGCGCTCCGCGCAGCGGCGCGGGCAGATCTTCTTCGTGGATGCGAGAGCGGATTCCGGCGAGCAGCACGATCGCGAGCGTAAAGCCCACCGCGGTGCCGAATCCGGCGAGAACGCTTTCGATGAAATTATAGCCGTTCTGTACGTTCGTCAGCGCAATGCCGAGCACCGCGCAGTTGGTCGTGATCAGCGGCAGGTAGATCCCCAGCGCCTTATAGACCGCGGGAGATTTCTTTTTGAGGAACATCTCAACGATCTGAACGAGCGCGGCGATCACGAGAATGAAGATGATCGTCTTCATAAAGGCCATGCCGAGCGGCGCGAGGACGAAATCATAGAGCAGGGAAGCAACGGCAGAGGCGATCGTCATAACGAAAATAACGGCGCCGCCGAGGCTCGCGGAGGCTTTCATCTGCTTGGAAACGCCCAAAAACGAGCAGATTCCGAGGAACTGGTTGAGAACGACGTTGTTGATCAGAGCGCCGCCGATGATGATCAGAATCAAGCTTTTCATTTTGCAGCGGCCTCCTCTTTCTTTTCGTTGGGTTCTTCGCACATCAGCGTGCAGGCTGCGCAGTTTCCGTCGCAGACGTCCTGCTCAACGAGCTTGCGCTGACGGGTCTTGATGCCGATCGCGTTCATGATGATGATAAAGACCGCGATGACGATGAAGGCTCCCGGAGGCTGAACGAAAATGCCGATCGGCTCGAGTTCTTCCGGGAGGATCCGGGCGCCGAAGGCGGTGCCGTTGCCGAGTACCTCGCGAACGAGGCCGGCGAGCGTCAGCGCGATTGTAAAGCCGAGACCCATGCCGATGCCGTCCATCACGGAGAGCAGCGGCGTATGCTTGTTGGCGTATGCCTCCGCGCGGCCGAGGATGATGCAGTTAACGACGATCAGCGGGATATAGATGCCGAGCGCCTCAAAGACCGCGGGGAGATAGGCCTCCATCAGAAGCTCCGTTACCGTAACGAGCGAAGCGACGATGACGATGTAGGAGGGAAGACGGACCTGATCCGGGATGACCTTGCGCAGCAGCGAGATCACGAGGTTCGAAAGGATCAGAACCGCCGTTGTGGAAAGGCCCATGCCGATGCCGTTGGCCGCGCGGGTCGAAACCGCGAGCGTCGGGCACATGCCGAGCATCAGAACGAGGGTGGGGTTTTCTTTGATCAGGCCGTTATAAAGCCGTTCGAGGTATTTGTTCTTCATCGCCGATCATTCCCCCTTTACCGTGTTGTCGTAGAAGTCGAGCGCCGCGTTGACCGCGTTGACGACCGCCTTTGAGGAAATCGTCGCGCCGGAGACGCCGTCGATTTCGTCTTCGTTGACGCTGCCGCCGTCCTTTAAGAGCTTGAAGGAGGAAACGGCGCGTCCGTTGAACTGATCCTTGAATTTCGGATCTTCGCAGAGCATGCCTTTGCCGGGCGTTTCATGCAGCTCGGTAAACGCGATCGAGTTGACTCTTCCCTCCGGGTCGATGCCGACGGAAAGCGTGATGTTGCCGTCGTAGCCCTCGGCACAGGTTACGGAGACCGCGTAGCCGGCGGTATTGCCGGAAGCGTCTTTTCCTTCGACCGCTTCGTTGATGTACGTTCTGCCGAATCCGGTTCCGTAAACCTCGCCGGAGTTTTCTGCCGCAGCCGGGATCGCGTCAAACGAAACAGCCTGCGGGACGACCGCCTGATAAGCCGCCCAGGCTTTTTTCTGGTGCTGGTCGTCGATCGTATCTTTTGTCATCGAATAGACGCCCGAGAGCGCGAGGCCTGCGAGCAGGGCGATCGCCGATAAAGCGATCACCGGCTTCGGGATGCGCTTTGCAAGCGGCTTTTTCTCTTCGCTCGCCTGGAGACGCAGCGCCTTTTTGCGGAACGCGTAGGGCTTCGAGACGATATAGGTGTCGATCAGCGGAACGAAGAGGTTCGCGATGATGATGGAATAGCTGAAGGAATCCGCGGCGCTGCCGAAGACACGGAACGCCGCGCCGAGAACGCCGATCAGAACGCCGTAGACCGTCTGGCCGAGGCGGGTGACCGGGGAGGTGACGTAATCGGTCGCCATGAAGAACGCGCCGAGAACGACGCCGCCGCCGCAGAGATGCGCCGCGAGGAAGCTCGGATCGAATCCCTGGCCGCCGAAGAGCGCCATGAAGAGCGTGAACGCGCCGAGAACGGAGAAGCAGATCTGGCCGTGGATGATATCGAGCGCCCAGAGGATCAGCCCGCCGGCGAGAAGCGCTACGATCGAGCTGCCGATTACGCCGTTGGAAAGGCCGAGGAACATTTCCGTGATGTTGACCGCCTTGCCGTTCGAGAGCTCTTCCACCGGAGTGGCGGTCGTAACGCCGTCGACGAGCGAATACTTCGTCATCGAAT
>CACZON010000188.1 GCA_902782805.1 Oscillospiraceae bacterium | reverse complement strand
GCGACTCGAACGCACAATGCCAAAACGGCACACCACATTTCCAATGTGGCTCCTTACCATTAGAATACCTCTCCGTATCTTTCGGCTCTGTTATTATATCGGATCGCAGAAGAAAAATCAAGTCTTTTTCCAAAAATTTTCCGTTTCCCGTTCGGCACGATCCGAATCAAAGGGAAAAAGTCAACTTCACCAAATTTCGAAGCCTCTTGACGAAGAATCTGGAAGATTCGATCAGCGGCAGAAAATCGCGGTAAAAAACTTTGCCTGCACGTTCCAAAAAAGCATTGACTTGCTTTCTTTATGATGATAAGATATCTTTGGTAAGTTTGGCGAATTGCCGAAGATAGGGCAATTTCTCAACATAGAACCACAAGATATAGGATCATCAACGAGAGGAAAGGAGGTTCGCTTCATGTCGAACGGTTTCGTTGTACTGATGGGTATGGGAACGGTTTTCTTCGGCCTTATCTGCATCGTTCTGCTCTGTTATCTCATGAGTCTGATCGTCAGAAAAACCGCAAAGGAAAAACCGGCTCCCGCGCAGGCAGCCCCTGCAAAAGCAGCTCCGGCGCCCCTGGCAAATAAAGGTGAGATTATCGCCGCAGTTGCCGCTGCGGTTGCGGAAGATCTCGGAACGGACGTTTCCGGAATCCGCATCCATTCGTTCAAACAGGTTTAAATTTTCATGAAAATAATGATAAGGTGGAAAGAATTATGAAAAAGTATCGTGTAAACGTAAACGGAACGGCTTATGAAGTAGAACTCGAGCTCGTAAGCGAAAACGAAGTAAAAGCGGCGGCTCCGGCAGCCCCGGCACCCGCGGCAGCTCCGGCAGCGGCTCCCGCCCCCGCAGCGGCACCCGCCAGCGGCGAAACGGTCAAAGCTCCGATGCCCGGCAATATCCTCTCGGTCAACGTTGCCGCCGGTGATACGGTCAAAGAAGGCGACGTCCTGATGATCCTTGAAGCAATGAAGATGGAAAACGAAATCATGGCTCCGGTAGGCGGAAAGGTGCTTTCTGTCAATACCTCGAAGGGTGCAACGGTCGATTCCGGTGCGGTTCTCTGCGTGATCGGCTGATCCTCCCCGTTTATAGAAAGCAATCGATCAAATATTTGGAGGAATGATTAATCAATGGAAGCTATTCTGAATTTCATCAATCAGACGGGTTTCGCCTTGATCGCTCAGAACTGGCGGATCCTCGTGATGATTCTTATCTCGCTTTTCCTTGCATACCTCGCCATCGTCAAGAAGTTTGAGCCGCTGCTCCTTCTCCCGATCGCTTTCGGTATGCTCCTGACAAACCTGCCCGGCGCGGAAATGTATCATGAGATCCTCTACGCCGGAGGTCATCCGCAGTGGTCGCTCTTCGGCGGCGCTCCGATCACCCAGGAGGTCATCGACGCGTTCCGCGCGGATCCGGCCGTGAGCGAATCCGTTCTGGCGTTTGCCGAGGCAAACATCGGCAAAACGATCTCCGCAGGTCTGCTCGATATCCTTTATCTCGGCGTCAAGCTCGGAATTTATCCGTGCCTCATCTTCCTCGGCGTCGGCGCCATGACCGATTTCGGCCCGCTGATCGCCAACCCGAAGAGTCTTCTGCTCGGCGCTGCCGCGCAGCTCGGCATTTTCCTTACTTATATCGGCTCGCGTCTTTCCGGTCTCTTTACGGAGGCTCAGGCTTCCTCAATCGGCATCATCGGCGGCGCGGACGGCCCCACGGCGATCTTCGTTACCTCGAAGCTGGCGCCGGAGCTCCTCGGACCGATCGCCGTTGCGGCTTACAGCTATATGGCGCTCGTACCGGTCATCCAGCCCCCGATCATGAAGCTTCTGACCACGAAGAAAGAACGCAGAATCGTAATGAAGCAGCTGCGTCCGGTTTCGCGGACTGAGAAGATCATCTTCCCCTTCGTCGTTACCATTTTCGTAGCGATGCTCGTACCCTCCGCCGCTCCGCTGGTCGGCTGCCTGATGCTCGGCAACATCTTCAAGGAGACCGGCGTTGTGGAACGCCTCAACAAAACCGCGCAGAACGAACTGATGAATATCGTTACGATCTTCCTCGGCGTAACGGTCGGCGCAACGGCTACCGCGGCGACCTTCCTGAGCGTCAAGACGATCGCGATCATGCTCATGGGCGTTGTGGCCTTCAGCTTCGGTACGGCCGGCGGCGTTCTGCTCGCAAAGTTCATGAACCTCTTCCTGAAAGAAAAGATCAATCCGCTGATCGGCTCCGCCGGCGTATCCGCCGTTCCGATGGCAGCGCGCGTATCCCAGATGGTCGGTCAGAAGGAGAATCCTTCGAACTTCCTGCTGATGCACGCGATGGGCCCGAACGTAGCCGGTGTTATCGGCTCCGCGATCGCAGCCGGTACGCTGATCGCACTGTTTGGTTAAGGAGGTTTGAAACATGGCTCAAAATCCGCTTAAAATTACAGATACCATTCTCCGCGACGCGCATCAGTCCCAGGCCGCTACCCGCATGAAGCTCGAGGATATGCTCCCCGCCTGCGAAATGCTCGACAACATGGG
>CACZON010000187.1 GCA_902782805.1 Oscillospiraceae bacterium | reverse complement strand
TGCAAAGGAAAAGGCATACGAAAACTTTGTTCAGTTTTGTACGCGTCAACCTCGGCAGGCCGGGGAAAAGCCCCGTTTATGCGGATGCACCTGCTGTCTTAAGTAAACAGCATTTGTTATTATAGGCTGCTCCTCCCGATTTGTCAAGAGGAGCAGCGAATAATTTTGAGAAGTTCCCGCGAGATCCGCGGGATCCGCCCTTTTGGGCGCAGGCCCTGGGCGGGAGAGATCCGGATCAGACGCCGAATCTGGTCGGGTTGATGCGGATGCCGGGGCCCATCGTCGAAGCGACGACGCAGGAGCGGATATACTGGCCTTTTGCAGCGGCCGGCTTCGCGGCTACGATCGCGCGCATAAGCGTATCGAGGTTCTCGCTGAGCTTTTCGGTGCCGAAGGAAGCTTTTCCGATCGGGCAGTGGATGATGTTCGTTCTGTCGAGACGGTATTCGATCTTACCGGCTTTCGCCTCTTTTACGGCTCTGGCGACGTCCGGGGTAACCGTACCGGCCTTGGGGTTCGGCATCAGACCGCGCGGTCCGAGGATACGGCCGAGGCGGCCGACGAGACCCATCATATCGGGGCTGGTGATCAGAACGTCGAAATCCATCCAGTTTTCGGTCTGGATCTTCTGAACCATTTCTTCCGCGCCTACGAAATCAGCGCCGGCAGCTTCCGCGTCGGCAACCTTATCGGATTTGCAGATCACGAGAACGCGAACGTTTTTGCCCGTTCCGTTCGGGAGAACGATGGCGCCGCGAACCTGCTGATCCGCATGGCGGCCGTCGACGCCGAGCTTCACGTGGAGCTCAACGGTTTCGTCGAATTTTGCCTTGGAAGTCGCAACGCAGAGGTCCAGAGCTTCGTTCGTATCGTAGAATTTCGTTCTGTCAAAGAGCTTTCTGCTCTCAACGTATTTTTTTCCGTGTTTCATTGCAATACCCTCCGCATCAGTCAACAACTTCAACGCCCATGCTGCGCGCAGTACCGGCGATCATGCTCATCGCACTCTCGAGCGAACCTGCGTTGAGGTCGGGCATCTTCTGTTCGGCAATTTTCTGGATCTGTTCGCGGCTGATTTTTGCAACCTTGACCTTGTTCGGCGTGCCGGAAGCGGTCTCGATTCCGCAGGCCTTTTTGATGAGGACGGCTGCGGGCGGGGTCTTGGTGATGAACGTAAAGGAACGGTCGGCGTAGACGGTGATCACAACCGGGATCACGAGGCCGATATCGTTCTTCGTGCGTTCATTGAATTCTTTCGTAAACGCCATGATGTTTACGCCGTGCTGACCGAGCGCAGGGCCAACCGGCGGCGCCGGGGTTGCTTTACCGGCAGGGATCTGGAGCTTGATTAAGCCCGTAACTTTCTGAGCCATTGTTAAAATGCACCTCCATGCTTCGTGGTTAACGCGGAACATTGTAACAGATTATGTTCCTCCCACAGGGGCCTCCCGGGGGAAACCCCATATAAAAAGCGGCTTTCGCTTTTTATCAAAGTTTACTCGGCAGGCTCTGCCTGCGCAAGTTCGAGTTCGACAGGCGTTTCTCTGCCGAACATCGAAACCGTAACGCGAACGCGGTTCTTCTCGATATCGATCTCTTCCACCGTACCGATAAAACCCTCGAGCGGTCCGTCGATGATGCTGACGCTGTCGCCGACGGCGTAGTTGAGCTCTACCTTCTTCTCCTCAACGCCGAGCCGCGAGACTTCGTCTTCGGTCAGCGGAACGGGTTTCGAGGAGGGGCCGACAAAACCGGTGCATCCGCGGATATTGCGGACGATATACCAGGTATCGTCGGTCAGGATCATTTTGACGAG
The DNA here is from genome assembly GCA_902782805.1 of Oscillospiraceae bacterium. Lineage (GTDB taxonomy): Bacteria > Bacillota > Clostridia > Oscillospirales > Acutalibacteraceae > RUG612. Next base: position 9,510 of record CACZON010000187.1, on the reverse strand, counting down.
CACGTAGCCGGGGAAGATCTTGCGCTCCACCTCGCGGCTTTTGTTGTCCTTGATCTCGGTGACGGTCTCGGTCGGGACGCGTACGTCCTGGATCAGATCGCGCAGATTACGGTTATCAATGGTTTTTTCAAGGTTGGAAGCAACCTTGTTTTCGTAGCCCGAGTACGTATGAATGACGTACCATCTTGCCTCGTCGGCCATCGCAGCCATACCTCCTTAAAAGCAGTTTTGCAAAAACGTTCGGAGATTTATGCGGCGATATCCATAATCAGGCCCAGGAGCTTTCCGAAGAGCGTATCGAGCCCGAATACGAACAGGCCGATGATCAGCATCGAAAGCAGTACGACGCCCATGTTTTTGAAAGCGGCTTTCGGCGTCGGCCATACGATCTTTTTGATCTCGGCAAAGCATTCGCGGAAGTACTTCCCGACTCTTTTGAAGAGCCCGAAGCCTTTTTTCTCTTTTGCCATCGATGAGCCTCCCGATTACCTGGTCTCTCTGTGGACCGTGTGCTTCTTGCAGAATCTGCAGTATTTCTTCATTTCAAGCCGGTCCGGATTGTTCTTCTTTTCTTTCATGGTGTTGTAGTTGCGCTGTTTGCATTCCGTGCAAGCTAAGGTGATCTTGGTTCTCATACGGTACCTCCTTGTTGTAACCGTTTCGGAATTTTTGCCTTTCGGCAAATGTCTTATCCTCCCTCGATACCGGAAAAACGCCTTTCGGTACCCGGTTGTTTCCCGGCGGAAAACCGCCTCGCGCTTCTAAAAAAGCGCACAAAAAAACAACCTCCTAAAACGAGGTGAAAACATCATAACACAAATCCCCAAAAAGGTCAAGGCCTTTTTTGGGGATTTTCCTGCGTTTTTTACGTTTTTGCGCCCGGAAAAACGGGAATTTCCGCCGGGCGGTTATTTTTGCTGGAGCTGCTTGTAGCTGTCGAGGCTTTTCGCAATGATCTTGCTCTGTTTTTTCTTCTTTTCGGGCTTGATCTTCTTCCCGATCAGGCGGCGGCTCTGGGCGGCGGCTTTGAGGAGCTTTTCGTCGAACTGCGGCGCGATCTGGGCGTAGACGTCGGCGGGAAGCCCGTTGATCAGGATATAGGTGATCACGGCACGGGTATCGAGGTCGCCGTTTTCATAGAAATCCGAGAACATCGAGCAGAGCTTCTGCGCGGGATCGCTCTGCGGATAGCGGCGGCAGAGATCGCTGATCTTCGGCAGGATCTTTTCCTTTGCGAAGGTAAAGGGACGGATGTCGCCGAAGGCGATCTTCTCCGCGTTGAGGTCCTCCTTGATATCGGGGAACAGGTTCGCGAGGCGGTTGAAGAAGAAAAGCGGATCGGTTGTGGAATCTTCGTCCTTCTTCTTTTTCTTCTTCGGCTGCAGCGCGGCGGGCGTCCGCAGCGGCGCGGAGAGCGTATCGGAAAAATCTCCCGCGATCGATTCCGCTTCGGAGAGCGAATCCGAGTCTTCGTTAAAAAGCCACATGGAAACCGTCTTCCATTCGGAAGAGACTTCGCCGCCGTCGGCTTCGGCCTGCCGGAGCTCAAAGCGGCCGTGCTGTGTATCGTACCAGACGCTGTAGGCGGTATCTTCGTTCATAAAGACGGCCGCGTCTTCCGTATCGTTCCTCTGATAGCCCTGCGGCGCGAGCAGTCCTTCGATTTTTTCCGCGATCAGTTCAAAAGCTTTCGATGCCAAAGCGTTCACTCCCAAAAAAGTCAAGTCAGTTTCGCAAGTTACAATTCATCATACAACAGATCGCCGGGTTTGTCAAAGATTTTCCGCCGATCGGCGCAAAATGAATTGCACAAAAGGGGGGAATGTGATAATATAATATAAAATTGGTGGTTTCTGCGGATTTTCCGCAATAGAATAGGTTAGAAAATGGTCGGGAGGTCTTCTCTTATGGATCGGAAAAAGGTGCTCGTGCTTTTCGGAGGGCGTTCTTCGGAGCATGAGGTTTCGCGCCGTTCGGCGTATTTTATCATGAACAGCATCCCGAAGGACCGCTTCGAGGTTTTGACGATCGGCATCCGCAAGGACGGCTGCTGGCTGCTTTATAAAGGAGATTGGGAAAAGATCCCCGGCGGGGAATGGGAAGAGGATCCCTCCTGCCGCAGAGCGTTCCTTTCGCCGGATCCCTCCGTCCACGGGATCGTGGTCGAGGAGGAAAACGGCCTCCGCTATGAAAAAATCGACGTGATCTTCCCCGTGCTCCACGGTAAAAACGGCGAGGACGGAACGATCCAGGGGCTTTTCGAGCTTTCCACGATCCCCTACGTCGGCTGCAATACGCTCGCTTCGGCGGTCTGCATGGATAAGGCCGTTGCCCATACGCTGCTTTCCGCCGTCAATATCGAACAGGCGCACTACCTCTGGTTCTATTCCTACCGCTATCTCGAGGATCCCGAGGGCGCGCGCAAGATCGAAGCGAAGGTCTCCGCGCGGTTCAATTTCCCGGTGTTCGTAAAACCGGCCAACGCGGGCTCCTCCGTCGGCGTGAGCCGCGTGACGAAGATCGAGGATTTCCGCGCCGCCGTTCAGAAGGCCGCGCGGGAAGACGGCAAGATCGTTGTGGAAGAGGGCGTAGAGGGCCAGGAGGTCGAATGCGCCGTTTTGGGCAACCGCAAGCCGATCGCCTCGACCGTCGGCGAAATCGGCGCGACGGCGGATTTCTACGATTACGACGATAAATACGTCAGCGGCACCTCGCAGCTCTATATCCCGGCGAGACTTTCGCAGGAGAAGATCGACGAGATCCGCGCGATCGCCTGCCGCGCGTATTGGCACCTCGGCTGCAGCGGCCTTTCCCGGGTGGACTTTTTCGTCAAAAAGAACGGCCAGGTCGTTCTCAACGAGATCAACACCCTGCCCGGCTTTACGAGCATCAGCATGTATCCGAAGCTCTGGGAGGCCTGCGGCAAAAAGGGCGAGGAGCTCGTCTGCGATCTGATCGACTGCGCCTTTGAGGCGAAATAAGGTTGTGAGTGTTTATGGATAACCGACCGATCGGGGTTTTCGATTCCGGAATGGGCGGCCTGACCGCCGTGGTGGAGCTGCAGAAGGTCCTCCCGCGCGAGAATATCGTCTATTTCGGCGATACCGGCCGCGTTCCTTACGGGACGAAAAGTCCGGAGATTTTACGAAAATATGCCCGGCAGGATATCGACTTTTTAAAAACGAAGAACGTCAAGATGATCCTTGCCGCCTGCGGAACGGTCAGCTCCGCCGCCGGCGAGATCGGCGAAACCTGCGGCGTGCTCTATTCCGGCGTCCTCAAGCCGACCGCCGCCGCCGCGATCCGCGAGACGAAAAACCGGCGCATCGGCGTGATCGGAACGCCGGCGACGATCCGCAGCGGCGCCTACGAGCGGCTGCTCAAGGCCTCCTGTCCGGACGCGGAGATCTTCTCCCGTGCCTGCCCGCTGTTCGTTCCGCTGGTCGAAAACCGCCATACGAAGCGGGACGATCCGCTCGTCAAAGAGACGATGAAGGAATATCTCGCCGGTCTGCGGGAAAAAGAAATCGATACGCTGATCCTCGGCTGTACGCATTATCCGCTTTTGGCCGGGGCGATCGGCGATTTTATGGGTCCCGGCGTCGCTCTGATCAACAGCGGCCGGGAAGCGGCGCTCTACTGCGCGCAAACGCTGCGCGAGCGCGGGCTTCTGCGTGAGGCGGGAGAAGGCGCGGCGCAGTATTTTGTCAGCGACAGTGTGGAAGGATTCCGTGAAAACGCGCGCGCCTGTCTCGGCGCGCCGGTGGAAGGCCCGGTGGAATGGGTCGCCATCGATGATTATTGAATTCTGGAGAGAAACATGCTTGAAAACTATTTGATTTCCATTTCCGGAAAGCAGGAATACGACGGAGACCTCGGCGAGATCAATCTCACGACCTACGGCTCCTACAAAAACGAGAACGGAAAACAGGTCATTGCCTACCGTGAATACGGCGAAGGCGGCGGACCCGTCGTCACTTCGGTCGTCAAGGTCGAGCCGGACCGCGTCGAAATGATGCATACCGGCGATTCCACGCGCCTGATCCTCGAAAAAGGCGCGCGCAATTACGGCGAATTCGATACCGGCTTCGGCAACCTGATGCTCGGCGTTTTTACCGACGAGATCACCTCGACCCTCGGCTGCCGGGGCGGGGATCTGAAGATCCGCTATACGCTCGATATCAATTCCGGCTTTACGAGCAAAAACGAATTATCGATCACCGTGAGGGAGGCAAAACGGGATGTCTAAAATCGTATGGAATACGGAAAATTCACTGCGCGAGGCGGTAAAGGCCGCGCTTTCGAAAGCGATGGAGCAGGGAGAGCTTGCGGCGAACGCCGCGCTGCCGGAGATCGGCGTTGAGATCCCGGCCGACCGCGCCCACGGCGACTACGCCTGCAACGCGGCGATGGCCTGCGCGCGCGCCTTCCGTCAGCCGCCGCGCAAAATCGCGGAAATCATTCTGAAAAACCTCGATCTTTCGGGAACCTATTTTGAAAAGGCGGAGATCGCCGGCCCCGGATTTATGAATTTCTTCCTTTCGCGGAAATTCTACAGCGATATCCTGCGCGACGTTCTCGCCCTCGGCGAAGCGTACGGCCGCAGCGATTTCGGCGGCGGGAAAAAGTACATGGTCGAATTCGTCTCCGCGAACCCGACCGGCCCGATGCATATGGGCAACGCGCGCGGCGGCGCGCTGGGCGACTGCCTCGCCGCGGTCCTCGAAGCCGCCGGATACGACGTCTGGCGCGAGTTCTACGTCAACGACGCCGGCAATCAGATCGACAAATTCGCGCTTTCGCTTGAGATCCGCTACCGCCAGATCTTCGAGGGCGAAAACGCCCCCGAGCTGCCCGAAGACAGCTACCACGGCGCCGATATCATCGAGCGCGCCGAGCAGTTCGCCGAAAAATACGGCCGCGAATATCTCGAAAAATCCGAGGCGGAGCGCCGCGCGGCGCTCGTCGCCTTTGCGCTGCCGCTCAACATCGAAAAAATGAAGCGCGATATGGAAAAATACCGCATTCATTACGATCTCTGGTTCCTCGAGAGCACGCTTCACAACGACGGCGAGCTTGCCGAGACGATCCGGATTTTGAAGGACAAAGGCTTCACCTACGAAAAGGACGGCGCCCTCTGGTACAACGCGATGCGCTTCGGCGCCGAAAAGGACGAGGTGCTCGTCCGCCAGAACGGCAACCCGACCTATTTTGCCGCGGATATCGCCTATCACCGGAATAAATTTCTGCGCGGATTCGAAAAGTGCATCAACGTCTGGGGCGCGGATCATCACGGCCACGTGGCCCGGATGAAGGGCGCGCTTTCGGCGGTCGGCTTCGATCCGGACCGGCTCGACGTCGTTCTGATGCAGCTCGTGCGTCTGATGCGCGACGGCGTCCCCGAGAAGATGAGCAAGCGCACCGGAAAGGCGATCCAGCTTGCCGATCTGCTCGACGAGGTGCCCGTCGACGCGGCCCGCTTCCTCTTCAATATGCGCGAAGCGAGCGTCCCGATGGATTTCGACCTCGGACTTGCCGTTTCGCAGGATGCCCAGAACCCGGTCTATTACGTTCAGTACGCCAACGCGCGCATCTGCAGCATCCTCAAGGCCCTCGCGCGCGACGGGATCGAATACCGCGAATGCACCGACGAGGAGCTTTCGAAGCTGACCGCGGGTGAAGAGACCGAGCTGCTGCGCCATCTGGCCGCCTTTACCGGCGAGATCGTCGCCGCGGCGCAGGATTACGACCCCGCGCGCATCACACGCTACGTCGTCAATCTGGCAACGCTTTTCCATAAGTTCTACAACGCCTGCCGCGTCAAGGGCGAAGAAGACGGCCTGATGCACGCGCGCCTTGCGCTCTGCGTCGCCGCGCGCACCGTGATCGGCAACGTTCTGCGGATGTTCAAAATCACCGCGCCCGAAACGATGTAACAGACAGCGGACGGAATTGAAAAAAAGAACCGTTTGTTCATGCAGCCGGAAAAAATGCATGATACAATAAACGAAAAGAAAACGAAAAACGGGGGGACTTCTTTGGATACCTTTATCGAGCAAATGATCAAACGCAAACTGGGCGCGAAGGATTATCTCATCATGACGGGCGTCTGCCTTCTGGGGATCATTCTTGTTTTCGCGTGCATTTTTGATTTCCTCTTTACCCATTATACCGGAATGCTGTTCGTTCTGCTGATCGGCGGCGTCGTGTTCGGCGCCTATAAGCTGATCCGCTTTAGGAGCCTGGAATTCGAGTACAGCTTTACGAACGGCGATCTGACCGTCGATAAGATCATCGACCGCTCGCGCAGGAAACGCGTGGTGTCCTTCGACGTGAAAAACACCTTCGAAATGGGCAGACTGACCGACTCCAATTATCCCGCGCTTTCGCAGCGCAGCGTCGGCGAGAAATACTACGCCGGGGTCAGCGCAGACGGCGTTTCGGAAGATTCCTGGTATATGCTGGGCGAGAAAAAGGGCGGCGGTACGTTCCTGCTGTTCTTCGATCCCAACGAGCGCGTGCTCGATTCGATCCGCGAGTTCCTGCCGCGCCAGGTGCGCGTCGAAACGTTCGGCAGATAACCGTATCACAACGCAAAACGCTCTGCTTTTTTTGAGGCAGGGCGTTTTTTGAAAAAACGGCTTTGCAAAGGCCGGGGAGGAAACGATGAGGATTCTGACAAAATCGGGGATGAAGGCGCTCGAAGCGGACACCGCGGCGGCGGGGAAGATCACGCTTGCCGAAATGATGGAGCGCGCGGGCGCCGGCGCGGCGGCGCTGCTCGGCGAACGGTTCGCGCTCTCCGGAAAAAAGGCCGCGGTCGTCTGCGGCAGCGGCAACAACGGCGGCGACGGATTCGTCTGCGCCGGAAAGCTCTGTGAAGCCGGCGCGGATACCGCCGTGATCCTTGCCTTCGGCGCGGAGGAAACGCCGAAAACGGAGCTTGCGCGCGCGGCGTTCGAACGCCTGCCGAAGGAGATCCCCGTGATCCGTTACGGCGAAAACGCGCCGCAGGCGCTTGAAGCGGTCTTTCGGGCGGATATTCTGGTCGACGGCGTCTTCGGCTTCGGATTCCGCGGCGAGCTGCCGGAAGGTTTGCGTCCGCTGTTCCGGAAAATGAACGAAAGCCCGGCGAAGAAGCTTGCGCTCGATCTGCCGAGCGGCATAGCCGCCGACAGCGGCGACGCGGCGCAGGACGCCTTCAAGGCGGATCTGACCGCGGCCTTTACGGCGAAAAAGCCGGCCCACGTCCTTCCGAAATCACGCGGCTTCTGCGGAGAATGCGTCGTTCTGCCGGTCGGGATCGACCCGCGGGACGCGGCAGATTACGAGGGATACGAGGTCCTTAGCCTCGATGAGATCAAAGCGTGCCGGAAACCGCGCGCGGCCGAGAGCCACAAAGGAACCTACGGGCGGCTCTTCGCGCTTGCGGGGAGCTTCGGGATGGCCGGCGCGGCGATGATGGCGGTGAAAGCCGCGCAGCGCTGCGGCGTCGGTCTTGCGGAGCTCGCGGTGTCGAAGGAGCTTTACCCCGTTCTGGCGCCGGCGCTGCCCGAGGCGGTCTTCTGCCTTTACGAAAGAGACGATCTCTCGCCGGTCGCGGCGGCGGCACGGCGCGCGAACGCGGTGCTGATCGGGTGCGGACTTTCTCAGAGCGAAGCGGCGCGCGATGCGCTCCAGTCGGTGCTTCATTACGCGGCAGGCCCCGTCGTTCTCGACGCGGACGGCATAAATCTGATCGCGCGGCATATAGATATACTGAAATTACGAAAAACTCCGCTCGTTCTGACCCCGCATCCCAGAGAAGCGGCGCGGCTGCTCAAAACGGAACCCGCTGCGGTCCAGGCCGACCGGCGCGCCGCAGCGCGAAAGATCGCAAAGGAATTCGACGCGGTCTGCGTGCTCAAAGGCAGCGGGACCGTGATCGCTTCGCCGCAGGGGGAATTCTGCCTCAATCCCACGGGCAACCCCGGAATGGCGAAAGGCGGCAGCGGCGACGTCCTTGCCGGGATGATCGGCGCGCTGCTCGCGCAGGGGATCGAACCGTTCCCCGCGGCGGCGATCGGCGCGTATCTCCACGGTTTTGCGGGCGATCTCTGCGCCGAACGGCTTTCCCAGACGGCGATGCTGCCCTCTGATCTGATCGAAACGCTGCCGGAGGTTTTCGGGAAAATTGAGAGATGATGCCGATTGAAAAAAGCTGCGGCGGCGCTTTCCCTGCTCTTTCTGCTGCTGTTTGCGGGCTGCGGGAATACGCAGGCGAAGCCGCCGGCCTTCCCAGAAACCGTTTTTGATCGCCGCGCGGTCAAAATCCGCTGCGGCGAGCAGGAAATCTCCGGGCTTTTGAGCGCCGGAGAAAACGGCGTGTTCCTCTTTACCCTGACCGCCCCGGAAGCTTTCTCCGGTCTGCGCGTGCGGCATACCGCCGCGGGCGACAAAACGCAGTTCGGCACGCTTTCCTATTCGGGAGACCTGCTCTCGCGCTTCTGCCTGCCGGAGCTCTTTGCGGCGATCGAAGCCGCCTCGAACACGCAGGCGCTTTCGCGCGAAGAAGCGGGCTTTTCCGGCCATACCGCTTCCGGCGAGGCGTTCTCGATCGAGACCGGCGAGACCGGCGCGATCTCCCGCCTGACGCTCGGGGGCGTATCCGCCGAGTTTGCGCCGCGGGAGGAGCGAGAGGAAGCGGAAAACTCCGGAAAACGCGTTGACGAAACCTCTGAAGAAAGCGCCGGGGAACGCCCGGAGGAGGCGCTTTCAAACGATGAAACGGAAAAAGACTGATTTCCCCGAAAAAGCTGCGGCGCCTGCCGCAGCTTTTTTTGCGTCGGTTTTCACCGCTTCCTTTCGCATTACAAAACTTAACGCAGCTTTTTCGCCGGCCGTTCAAGCAGAAGTTCATGGGGCGGATTCACCCGTTTTTCCGGCGCTTCATAGAATGAAAACGCGGAGCAAAACGAAAAAATCCGGTTTTGTGCGATTAAAGAGGACGCTCCGCGGCAACAATAGAATCAAAAGAAACCTCGCAAAGATACGGAGCGTGAACTACATGAACGTTAAACGCGGAGAGATCTATTACGCCGATCTCAGCCCCGTCGTCGGCTCCGAGCAGGGCGGGATGCGTCCGGTCCTGATCGTCCAGAATGATATCGGCAACCGATTTTCCCCTACGGTGATCGCCGCGGCGATCACCAGCCGGTCGGGAAAAAACGACCTTCCAACCCATATCCGGCTCCTGCCGGGAAAAACCGGCCTGACGCGCAATTCGATCGTTTTGCTCGAGCAGATCCGCACGATCGACAAACACCGCCTGCGCGAACGGATGGGAAAACTCGATGAAAGCGACCTTCGGCGCGTCGACGAAGCGCTTTCGGTCTCTTTCGGCCTCCCTTCGCCGCGCCAGGAGCCGCAGCAGGCGCTGTACGCTGCCCGGGAGGATTTTACCTCCGCGTAATCGGCTTTTTTCACTTTCGCGTAATCGGCGTGAGAAGGAAAAAGGATATTTCGCTCGCG
>CACZON010000186.1 GCA_902782805.1 Oscillospiraceae bacterium | reverse complement strand
GGACGACGGAGAACATTTCCACGAGGTACCAGATCCCATAGAGGATCAGCAGGATCGGCTTGCCGATCGCGAATCCCAGCGCGCAGACGCAGCCGCCCAGGAAAAGCGAGCCGGTATCGCCCATGAAGACCTTTGCCGGATTGAAATTCCAGATCAGAAAGCCCATGCATCCCCCGGCGACGCACACGGCGAAAATGCCGGCGCCGTTCGCCATCAGGAACGAGGCGGTGATCATCAGGATCGCCGCGGCGAAGAAGGTGACCGAGCCGCAGAGGCCGTCGATCCCGTCGGTCAGATTGACCGCGTTGACGAGGCCGACGATCGCGAACGCCATGAGGATCCAATAGAAGACGCCGAGATTGACCTCGCCGGCAAACGGGATCCAGAGCGCGCTTTTCTCCCCCGCGAGATAGAGCGAAAGGAGATAGAGCGCCGCGATCAGGAACTGGAAGAGCAGCTTCTGCCCGGCGGTCAGGCCGAGATTGCGCTTTTTGACCACTTTAATATAATCGTCGAGGAAACCGACGAGCCCGTAGGCGTAGGCCATCAGGATCCCGGCGAGCACGCGTACGAACATCAGCTGGGTCTCTTCCTGCAAGCCCCCGGTCAGATAATAGCCGGTAAAGGCGATCAGCGCCGCCGCGGCGATGCCGATCATGAACATCCAGCCGCCCATCGTCGGCGTGCCCTGCTTTTTCTTGTGCCAGTTCGGGCCTTCCTCTCGGATGGTCTGGCCGAAATGCACCTTTCTGAGGAAAGGCACCAGGAATTTTCCGATCAGCGCCGTCGTCCCGAAGGAGATGACCGCCGCCGCTGCAAGCCATATACCGTACATTTTTCAAACCTCGTTTTTCTTTGATTTGTCAGTTGACCTGGTCGATCTCGATAAAGGTGACCTTGACGACCGTACCGGGCCGTACTTTTTCACCGGGCATCAGATTCTGGCCGCTCGCCATAACGGCGTAAGAATTCGCCGCCGCGCCGCCGGCCTCGATCTGCAGATGGTTCAATTTTGCAAGGTCGATCGCGTTCGAGAGCGTCGCCCCGCTGAAATCCGGAACCGTTTCGCGCTTCGAGAGGCTCTCGTTGTCCGTATAGAGGACGATCGTGCCTCCGGCGGGGATCTGCGATCCCTCGTAGGGGATCTGGTCGATGACCGTTTCGCCGCCGCCGAGGACGAGCGTATCGTAGCCGAGGTCGCCCGCGTCTTCCTGCGCTTCTTCCACCGAAACGCCGGTCACGTTCGGCGCCGCGCCGCAGGCGTGTTCCTTTTCTTCTTCGCTGTAGATGCGCTCAACGCCGAGATACGGGAGAAGTTCCTCCATCGCCCGCGCGAAGACCGGCCCGGCAACGGAGCCGCCGTAGTAATTCGCGGCCATCGGCTCGTCGAACATCATCAGCAGCGCGTACTGCGGATCGTCCGCAGGCGCATAACCGCAGTAGGAAGCGATATAAGTCATTTCCGCGTCCGGATTTTCAAGCAGATCCTGGTTCCATTTGGCTACTTTTTCGCTCGTACCCGTTTTGCCGCAGATCCGGTAACCGGCGACGTAGCCGTTTTTCGCGGTACCGACCGTTGCGTTGCGGTTGAGGATCGCCGTCATGCGTTTTGAAACGTTCTCCGAAATGACCTGGCGCCTGACCGTTCGGCCGTGAGATTCGATCACGTTGCCCTCGGAATCGGTGATCTGCTCGACCACGTAGGGCTCGAGGAGATAGCCGCCGTTGGCCACTGCCGCGCAGGCGGTCACCATCTGGATCGGCGTGATCGAAAAGTTCTGGCCGTAGGAGAGCGTCGCCAACTCGGCGACGTGAAGATCGTCTTCGTCGTGATAGAGGCTGCTCGCTTCTCCGGGCAGGTCGATCCCGGTTCTCTTCGTAAATCCGAAGGAATCGAAATAGCGGTAGAAATCGTGAGGCCCGATGAGCTGGCCGATATAAATAAAGAACGGGTTGCAGGAATTGCAGAGCCCTTCGACGAAGGTTTCGAAACCGTGGCCGCCGCTCCAGCAGTGCTGCGGCGGGATTCCGTTGCCGAAAACGAAGGACCCGGTGCAGTTATAGCCAGTGTTTTCGTCGATCACGCCGAGCTCGAGGCCGATCGATCCGGTCACCATCTTGAAGACGGAGCCGGGATAATAGGTGTCGCTCACGGCCTTGTTGCGCCACTGCGCCTGAAGGGCGTTGTTGAACGCCTCGTTGTATGCGTCGTCGTCCTCGATCTTTTCAACCTCCGCCTTCACGGCCGGGTCCGTGATCTCGAACGGATCGTTGGGATCGAAATCGCCCTTGACGGCAAG
>CACZON010000185.1 GCA_902782805.1 Oscillospiraceae bacterium | reverse complement strand
CGGAGAAGACGTCAACGTGTTCGTGTTCGACACCGAGGTCTATTCCAACACCGGCGGCCAGGCTTCGAAGGCTTCCCAGATCGGCCAGGTTGCACAGTTCGCCGCGGCCGGCAAATCGATCGCCAAGAAGAGCCTCGCTGAAATCGCCATGTCCTACGGTTACGTCTACGTTGCGCAGATCGCGATGGGCGCCGATATGAACCAGACCATCAAGGCGATCTCCGAAGCCGAAGCGTACCACGGACCTTCGCTGATCATCGGCTACGCTCCCTGCGAGATGCACAGCATCAAGGGCGGTATGGCCAACTGCCAGAACGAGATGAAGAAGGCCGTTGATTGCGGTTACTGGAACATGTTCCGCTACAATCCGGCCCTCAAGGCGGAAGGCAAGAACCCGTTCTCGCTCGATTCGAAGCCCGCTTCCGCGAGCTACAGAGACTTCATCATGGGCGAAGCCCGCTACTCCGCTCTGACCCAGTCCTTCCCGCAGCGCGCAGAAGTCCTCTTCGCAAAAGCAGAAGAAACCTCGGTCGAGAGATATGCACATCTCCTTCGGCTCAAAGATCTCTACGCTCCCGAAGCGTAAGTCTTTCAAAAACGAAAAAGAGCCTGCGATTTTCGCAGGCTCTTTTTTGCGCAGACGCTCGCAATTTCCGCAAACGTGTGGTATGATAAAAGCGTTGAAACAGAAGATCGGGAGGAATCACGATGGGAACGAAGCAAAACGAAAAACGCGCCTACACGTTTGACGCTGAACGGGCGGCGCAAAGCTGCATTGATTGGATCCGCTCATGGTTTGAGCGCAACGGCCCCGGCTGCAACGCGATCGTCGGCGTCTCCGGCGGAAAGGACAGTTCCGTCGCCGCGGCGATCTGCGCAAAAGCGCTCGGAACCGAGCGCGTCATCGGCGTCCTGATGCCCCAGGGAGTCCAGAGCGACATCGATTTTTCGAACCTTCTCTGCGATCATCTCGGGATCGAGCGGATCACGGTCAACGTCGGTCCGGCGATCGACTGCATTCTGGAAGAGCTCTCGGGCAAACTGACGATCGAAAGAAACACGCGGATCAATCTTCCGCCGCGCGTGCGCATGGCCACGCTCTACGCGGTAGCGCAATCGAAAAACGGCCGCGTTGTCAACACCTGCAACAAATCGGAGGATTACGTCGGCTATTCGACCCGCTACGGAGACAGCGTCGGCGATTTCAGCCCGCTTTCGAATTTTACCGTCCACGAGGTCAAAGCGATCGGCCGCTGGCTCGGCCTGCCCGAGGCACTGATCGAAAAGCCCCCGCTCGACGGCCTCTCGGGCAAAACGGACGAGGACAACCTCGGCTTCACCTATGAGGAACTCGACCGCTATATCCGCGAAGGGATCGCCCCGGCGCCGGAAAAGAAGGAAAAGATCGACCGGCTGCATCGGCAGAATCTCTTCAAGCTCGAACTGATGGAGAGTTTTCCCTTCGAGCCGTAACAGCGCAGAAAAAAAGAGAGGCGGAAGAAATCTTCCGTCTCTCTTCTTTTTTTGGAGACTAACCGAACAGACTGTTGATACTCTTTGCGCAGTCGTCGCAGATATAGACGTCCTGGCCGAGAACGGTCTTTTTGGTGCAGGATTTTACCTCTCCGCAAATCGAGCATTCGTGGGTGGTTGAGCAGCCGACCATGATCACAACGATCATCAGCAGCGCCAGAACCAGCGCGATGATCTTCTTCAGCATGTTTCTTTCTCCCTTCTTCCTTTTTCGGAATTCGGCGAACGTACCGTTCTTCCACCCGTATTATCGCATCTTCCGGGAAAAAAGTAAAGTCTTATTTGAATTATTGCGCGATCGTATCCCGCAGCGATAAAAGAAGCCCTCCGCGTTTTTTGCGGAGGGCTTCTTTTCGTTTTTGAAGGCGGAGTTTTTTTGATCCAGTCCGGGCAAAAGGCGCCGGGATTTTTCCGGCTCTTCCCGCCGCGAAAGCAGCATTATTTGAACTCTTTCATGTATTCCTTCGTGAGG
>CACZON010000184.1 GCA_902782805.1 Oscillospiraceae bacterium | reverse complement strand
GCGATCACGGTCAGCCCGGAGGTGATGAAATGCGGGATGCTCTGCGAGATAAGCTGACGCAGGGTATCGACGTCGTTGGTGTAATGACTCATGATATCGCCGTTCGCGTGGGTATCGAAGTAGCGGATCGGCAGCTCCTGCATCTTGTTGAACAGATTGACGCGCATCTTATGCAGGAAGCCCTGGGATACGGTCGCCATCATGCGCGTATGGGTGACGTTCGTGATGATTCCGAGCGCGTAAATGCCGGCCATCGCAAGGATGCAGACCAGCAGCGCGGTCGATACGGCGTCGAGGCTCGAACCAAGGCCGTCCTGGATGATCAGAATCAGCCGGTTGAGGAAAATCGAGTTGACCGTACCGGCAAGCGAGGAGACGATGATGCAGACCGAAATGATCAGCAGTCTCCATTTATAATATTTGAGCAGATAGCGCAGAACGCGAAGGATCGTTCCCTTGATGTCTTTCGCTTTGGGACCCCCGCGGAACGCTCTTCCTCTTCCTCCTCCCGGCGGCATCAGTTCTCACCTGCCTTTACGTGTGTATTCTGGGAATAATAGACCTCCTGATAGATCGGATTGCTCTTGACGAGGTCTTCGTGGCGCCCGATCGCGTTGATCATGCCGCCGTCGAGGATCACGATCTGGTCGGCGTCCTGTACGGAGGCAACGCGCTGGGCGATGATGATTTTCGTGGTGTTCGGGATCTCTTTTAAGAAGGCGGCGCGGATCAGCGCGTCCGTCTTCGTATCGACGGCGCTGGTGGAATCGTCGAGAATCAGGATCTTCGGCTTTTTGAGGATCGACCGCGCGATGCACAGACGCTGGCGCTGGCCGCCGGAGACGTTCGTTCCGCCCTGCTCGATAAAGGTATCGTAGCCCTGCGGGAAGGCGCGGATGAATTCGTCCGCCTGGGCGAGCTTGCAGGCGGCGACGATCTCCTCGTCGCTCGCGTTTTCATCGCCCCATTTGAGGTTGTCCCGGATCGTTCCGGAGAAAAGGACGTTCTTCTGGAGCACAACGGAAACCTGATCGCGCAGGGTGTTGAGATCGTAATCGCGAACGTCCACCCCGCCGACCTTGACCGAACCGCCGGTCACGTCGTAGAGGCGGGAGATCAGCTGGATCAGCGTCGATTTGCTCGAACCGGTCGAGCCGAGGATGCCGATCGTCTGGCCCGATTCAATATGGAGATTGATATCGGAGAGCGCGTCGCGTTCGGCTTTTTCGGAATAGCGGAAATTGACGTGGTCGAAATCGATGCTGCCGTCGGCAACCTCGAGAACCGGGTTTTCCGGATTGGTGATGCTGCTGCGCTCTATGAGGACCTCGTAGATACGCCGTGCCGATTCGGCCGACATCGTAACCATCACGTAGATCATCGAGAGCATCATCAGGCTCGAAAGGAGCTGCATCCCGTAAGTCAGAAGGCTCGAAAGCTGGCCGACGTCCATCGCCTTTGCGCCGGTTTTGATGATGATCGTCGCGCCGAAATACGAGACGAGAATCATCACGGTGTTCATCGCGAGCTGCATGATCGGCCCATTGAGCGCGAGGATCTTTTCCGCCTTTGTGAAATCGGCGCGGACCTCGTCGGAAGCGTGCTCGAATTTCTGCTTCTCGAAATCTTCGCGGACGAACGATTTGACAACGCGCATCGCCTTTACGTTTTCCTGAACGGAATTGTTGAGGTTGTCGTATTTCGTGAAGATCCTGCGGAAGATCGGCAGCGTCCGGCGCGTGATCAGGATCAGGCCGAGCGAAAGGAACGGAATGACCGCGATGAACGCCCAGGAGAGCGTCGGGGCCATCACGAACGCCATAATCAGCGAGAAGACGAACATCAGCGGGCTGCGCACGGTAAAGCGCAGAATCATCATGTAGGCGTTCTGAACGTTCGTCACGTCGGTCGTCAGCCGCGTTACGAGGCTCGAGGTGGAAAATTTATCGATATTGGAAAACGAGAATTCCTGAACCTTATGGAACAGGTCGTGGCGGACGTTCTTTGCGAATCCGCAGGACGCCGTCGCTCCGAAAAAGCCGGAAAGCGCGCCGCAGACAAGCGAAAGCAGCGCAAGACCGATCAGCATCAGACCGTATTTCGTAATGACGGCAAGATCCGGCCCGGCCTTGATATTGTTGACAAGCATTGCGATCACGTACGGGATCACGACCTCGCAGACGACCTCGAGGGCGATGAACGTCGGCGTCAAAAAGGAAGCCGCTTTGTATTCCCGAACGCACGCAAGCAGACGTTTGATCACATTCATCAGAGATTATTTGCCTCCTTGCAGCTGAGTATCGTTGAGCAGATTGTTGCGTATTTTTTCCATCACGGCGAAAAACTGCGCGATTTCCTCGTCGGAAAGATCCTTGGTCGCGATCCGGTTCGCTTCCTCGAGATCTTCCTGAACGATCTTATGGATCTCCAGCGCCTTTTCCGTGAGGGTGATTTTTTTCAGTCTTGCGTCGTAAAAAACCGGTTCCCGGCGGATCAGGTCCTTCTCCTCCATCAGCTGCAGCGTCTTCGAAGCCGTAGAGCGGCGGATCGAAAACTCCTGCTCGAGATCCTTCTGGAAGATATCGCGGTCCTGATGGCGCGCGAGATAGCCGATGATCCAGGTATTCGAACCGGTAAGGCTGTCAAAATAATTCGCGTGGCCGATCGCTCCGACGATTCTGCGCAGCATATTGGAGACGACTTTAATCTCAAATCCAACGTGTCTGCGGTCCAGTTCCATTCGTTTCACCTCCCGTGATCGTTCGGTTTTCTAACAGTTCGCATACGGAATGTAAGAAAGCGAACTGTTAGCTTATGAAACTATTTTAACCGTCCGCGAAGCGATTGTCAATAGGTTTCTCAAAAAACAATTTCTTGACTTTCTTTCCCTTCGCGGTAGAATAAAGGATGGTGAAGCGAATGTGGTACAATTCCCTTGACGAAGCCCTCAAAAAAGAATTCGGAGAAAAGCTCTATAAAATCGCGCTGCGCGGCACGGCGACCTGCCCGAACCGCGACGGGACCGTCGGCACGCGCGGATGCATCTTCTGCGGCGAATCCGGCTCCGGAGAGTTTGCCGAGCCCGCCGATCAGATTTCCCGCGCGAAGGAACGGATCGCGAAAAAGACGAAGGCGCGGCGGTTTATTGCCTATTTCCAGAGTTTTTCGAATACCTACGCGCCGGTCGATACGCTCAAAAGGCTCTTCTACCCGGTGATCGAACGCGAGGAGATCGCGGTTCTCTCGATCGCAACGCGGCCGGACTGCCTGCCCGATCCGGTGCTCTCGCTCCTTACGGATCTTGCAAAAATCAAGCCGGTCTGGGCAGAGCTCGGGCTTCAGACCGCCAACGAAGAGACGGCCCGCTATCTTCGGCGCGGCTACCGAAACGAAGTCTTCCTCGACGCCGTCGACGCGCTTTCGAAAATCGGCGTGAAAACGATCGCGCACCAGATCATCGGCCTGCCGGGCGAAAGCTGGGAGGATTACCGTGCTGCTTCGGAGATGATCGCGCGCAGCGGCGCCTGGGGGATCAAACTCCACCTGCTTTACGTCCTTCGTGGGACGGATCTTGAGACGCAGTACCGCTCCGGCGCTTTTCGCACCCTCGAAAAAGAGGAGTATCTCCGTTATGTGACCGACCTGCTCGAATACCTCCCGCCGGAACTCGTGATCCACCGCCTGACCGGCGACGGCGCGAAACGCGATCTGATCGCGCCGCTCTGGAGCGCCGACAAAAAGGACGTGCTCAATTCGCTTGCGCGCATGATGCGCGAAAAGGACACCACGCAGGGCCGGCTTTATGTTCCGCAGAATTGACAAAACGCCCCGCGGAGCCTACAATAAAACCGTAATCCAACGAAAAAAGGAAACGATGCTATGAACGGCAAACCTTATCTGATCTCCGCCATGACGCGCGACGGCTCCGCCCGGATCCTCTGCGCCGATACCAAAGAAATCACCCAGACCGCGATTTCGATCCACTCCCTCTCGAGAACGGCCGCGGCCGCCCTCGGAAGAACGCTGACCGCCGCTTCGATCATGGGCTACATGCTTCAGGACGATCATTCCTCGATCACGCTGCAGTTTCGCGGCGACGGGCCGATCGGCACGATCGTCTGCGTTTCGGACGCGCGCGGCAACGTACGCGGGTACTGCGAACATCCCGCCGTGGAGCTTCCCGCCAACGAAGCGGGCAAAATCGACGTAGGCGGCGCGGTCGGCCGCGGACTTCTCTACGTGATCCGCGATCTGGGCCTCGAGACGCCCTATATCGGCCAGTCGCCGATCGTCACGGGCGAGATTGCCGAGGATATCACCGAATACTTTGCCAAAAGCGAACAGACGCCGACGGTCTGCGCGCTCGGCGTGCGCGTCAATCGCGACGGCACCTGCAAATCCTCCGGCGGATTCATTCTTCAGCTTCTCCCCTTTGCCGACGAATCGATCATCCCGAAGCTGGAGGAAAACCTCAAGGCGATCGATTCCGTCTCCGCGCTGCTGGCCGAAGGCCTCACGCCGGAGGAAATCATCGCGAAGGTTTATTCCGGGATCGAATACGACCTCTTCGATCCGGAGGAGATTTCCTACCGCTGCAACTGCTCACGGGAGCG
>CACZON010000183.1 GCA_902782805.1 Oscillospiraceae bacterium | reverse complement strand
GGTGAAGCGCAAGAAGGAAGAAGAGCCGGCGCCCGATCCCGAGCCTTCTGCGGAAGAGAAGCTCCTTACCGAAATCAGAGATCTGATCAAGGAAAAATAAGAAATCCGAAACAAAGATCGGCCCGCAAACGAAAAGCCCGGGGGATTCCCGGGCTTTTTCTGTGTCATCGGCGCCGAAAAAGCCAAAGGCCGCCATGAAAAGCGATTGCAATCTCCGCGGATTTCCGATATAATGAAACTGCTTACGAAAGAAGGTCGTTTCCGATGAAAAAAACACTGGTCATCATGGCCGCGGGTCTCGGCAGCCGCTACGGCGGACTCAAGCAGATCGAGCCGGTCGGCCCGGGCGGCGAGATCCTGATGGATTACTCCGTTTTCGACGCGATCCGCGCCGGATTTTCGAAGATCCTTCTGATTATCAAGGAAGAGCACCGCGCCGTTTTTGAAGAACACTTTGCAGGGAAGCTTCCCGCCGGGATCGAGCTTGCGTTCGTTTACCAGAAGCTCGAATCGCTGCCCGCCGGCTTTTCGGCGCCCGAAGGCAGAACGAAGCCCTTCGGCACCGGCCACGCGGTCCTCTGCTGCAAAGACGAGATCGATTCCCCCTTCGCGGTCATCAACGCCGACGATTTCTACGGAGCCGACGCGTTTTTACAGCTTTCTCTCTGGATGGATTCGCTGCGCGGAGACGAACGTCCCGCCGAATTCTCGATGGTCGGCTACGAGCTGCGCAACACGCTGACGGAAAACGGGACCGTTTCGCGCGGGGTCTGCGTCAAAAACGAAGCGAACGAGCTGGTTTCCGTGACCGAGCGCACAAAGATCCTGCGCCGCGAAAACGGCGCCGCCTATTTCGAAAACGAAGATTGGCATCCGATCGATGAAAACAGCATCGTTTCGATGAACTGCTGGGGATTTACCCCGGCGTTTCTCCCGGAGCTGGAAGCAGGCTTCCTCGCGTTTCTGCGCGACGAAACGAAAGATCCGATGAAGGCGGAATACTATCTTCCCTCCGCGGTCAGCCGCATGATCGACGAAGGGCTCTGCAGGGTAAAAGTCCTTGAAACGGCGGAAAAATGGATCGGCGTGACCTATCAGGAGGACCGCGCCGGCGTCTGCGCGGCGATCGCCCGAAAAATCACCGTCGGGGAATATCCCGAAACACTCTTTACGCAAAACACCTGATGATTGACCGCGCGGGAACGGGGCTTTCCGGAACTTTCGAAAAAGCGGCGCGCGTTTTCCCGGAAAAACGGTTCTTGCCGATTCAAATACGCTGCCCGAACGGGCGTTAAGGAGAGAGCATCATGAAACTTGGAATCATCGGACTGCCGAACGTCGGAAAAAGCACGCTTTTCAACGCGATCACGAACGCCGGCGCGCAGTCGGCAAACTAGCCCTTCTGCACGATCGAACCGAACGTCGGCGTCGTCGCCGTTCCGGATCAGCGGCTCGACCGTCTTGCGGAAATGTACCATCCCGATAAATACACGCCCGCAACGATCGAATTCGTCGATATCGCCGGGCTGGTCCGCGGCGCTTCGAAGGGCGAAGGCCTCGGCAATAAATTTCTCTCGAATATCCGCGAGGTCGACGCGATCGTCCACGTCGTCCGCTGCTTTGAGGACGACGACATCATCCACGTAGAGGGCTCGGTGGACCCAGCGCGCGATATCGAGACGATCAACGTGGAGCTGATCCTCTCCGACCTCGAGATCCTCGAGCGCAGGATCGACAAAGCGAAAAAAATGATGAAGGGCGATAAAAAATACGCCCAGGAAGCCGAATTCTTCGAGCGCGTCAAGGAAACGCTCAACGAGGGAAAATCGGCGCGCAGCATCGAATGCAGCGAAGAAGAGGCGGAGCTGCTCTCGAGCGTCGCGCTTCTTACGAACAAGCCGATCATTTATGCCGCGAATCTTTCCGAGGACGATTTCTCGGCCGGGCTCGAGGGGAACGAGCGCTATGAAGCGGTCCGGAAGATCGCTGAAGCGGAGGGCGCCGGGATCCTTCCGATCTGCGCGGAACTGGAAGCGCAGATCGCCGATATGGACTATGAGGAAAAGCAGATGTTCCTTTCCGAGATCGGCCTCGAGGAATCCGGGCTCGACCGCCTGATCCGCGCCTGCTACGCGCTGCTGGGGCTCATTTCCTATCTGACCGCAGGTAAACCGGAAGTGCGCGCCTGGACGATCAAAAAAGGAACGAAGGCGCCGCAGGCCGCCGGAAAGATCCATTCCGATTTCGAGCGCGGCTTTATCCGTGCGGAAATCGTCGCGTTTGATCAGCTGATGGAATGCGGCTCGATGGCGGCGGCAAAGGAAAAGGGCCTCGTCCGATCCGAAGGAAAGGATTACGTCATGCAGGACGGCGACGTCGTCCTCTTCCGTTTCAACGTCTGATCTGTCGGACAACCGGCTTCTGCTGTTTTTCGGCCGGCGTCCGATTCGAAACGTTCACAATAAAGGAGGAATAAAAAACGAACGCATTTGAATACCATCTTCCAACCAAAATCATCTTCGGCAAAAAAGCGGAAGAAAAAGTCGGCGCCGAGATCGCCTCGCGTGGAATCCGGAGGGTCCTGATCGTCTACGGAGGAGGAAGCGTCGTGCGCAGCGGCTTGCTCGCGCGCGTCGAAGAATCGCTGCGCAATGCGTCGATCGCGTACCTTCCGTTCGGCGGCGTCGTTCCCAATCCGCGCCTTGAGCTTGCGAGAGAGGGCGTTGAGAAGGCAATCGCTTTCGGCGCAGAGCTGATTCTGGCCGTCGGCGGCGGCAGCGTCATCGATACCGCAAAGGGGATCGCCCACGGGGTTGCGAATCCGGGAATCGATATCTGGAAATTCTGGGCGCGCGAAGCGACGCTTGAAAAGACGATCCCGGTCGGCGTGATCCTGACAATTTCCGCAGCCGGAAGCGAGACGAGCGATTCCGCCGTTCTGCAGAATTCCGAAACGCACTCAAAGCGCGGAATCAACACGCCTTTGAACCGTCCGGCGTTCGCGATCCTCGATCCGGAGCTGACCTATACGCTTCCGAAATATCAGATCGCCTGCGGCGCTACGGATATCATGATGCATACGATGGAGCGCTATTTTACGCAGGACGACGGCAACGACCTGACCGACGCCTTTGCCGAGGCGCTGCTGCGCACCGTGATCGAAAACGGAAAAGCGGCGCTTGAAAATCCGCAGGATTATCACGCGATGAGCGAGCTGATGTGGTGCGGAAGCGTCTCCCACAACGGCCTGACCGGCCTCGGCGGAACCGGCGACTGGGCGACGCACCAGCTCGGGATGCAGCTCGGCGCGTTTTACGATATCGCCCACGGCGCGAGCCTTTCGATCATGTGGGGCTATTGGGCGAAATTCGTCCGCTCGGCAAAGATCGACCGGTTCGCGAAGTTCGCGCGCAACGTCTGGGGCGTAGAAGCCGAGGACGACGATGCGGCGGCGCTCGAGGGGATCGAAAAGACGCGGCAGTATTTCGCTTCGCTCGGGATGCCCGTCAAAATGAGCGAAGCGCCCGAAATCGGGATCAAGAGCGACGAAGAGATCCGCGCGCTCGCTTTCGGGACGACCTGGGAAGGCAAACGCACGATCGGCGCCTTCAAAAAACTCGGCTATGAAGAGATCTACGAGATTTTCAAAGCCGCGAACGAATAAGCGAAGAGAGGTAAATGAAATGAGATACGAGTATAAAACCAGCGGCACCTGCTCGCAGAAAATCGAATTCGATCTGACCGACGGGATCGTTTCCAACGTAAGATTCACCGGCGGCTGCCCGGGCAACCTCAAGGCGATTTCCTCGCTTGTCGACGGAATGACCGCCGAGCATATCATCGAGCGCTGCGAAGGCATTCGCTGCGGAATGAAGCCGACTTCCTGTTCCGATCAGCTCGTCCGCGCGATCAAAGCGGCACAGGCGCAGCAGAACGGTTGACCGCGTGATGAAGCTCTGCTCCTGGAACGTAAACGGCCTGCGCGCCTGCCTGCAGAAGGGCTTTGAGGAATTCCTCCGCCGCGAAGAGCCGGAGATCCTCTGTCTGCAGGAAATCAAAATGAATTACGATCAGCTCGACCGCGAATTTGAAGGATATGAAACGGTTTTCAACAGCGCCGAAACGCGCGGCTATTCCGGAACGGCGATCCTCTCGAAGAGAAAGCCGCTTACGGTATCCTTCGATATCGGCGACCCGAAGCACGCCGGAGAAGGGCGGAGCATCACTTTTGAGTTCGAGCGTTTCTATCTCGTGGCGGTCTATACGCCCAACGCGCAGCACGAGCTGACGCGCCTTTCCTACCGGATGCAGTGGGACGACGCCTTTAGGGACTACGTCTGCGCGCTCGACCGGAAAAAGCCGGTTGTGATCTGCGGCGATTTCAACGTCGCCTACCGGCCGATCGACCTCAAAAACCCGGCGGCGAATCACCAGAACGCTGGATTTTCGGACGAAGAGCGCGGAAAATTCGCCGAGCTTCTGGCAGCCGGATTTACCGACACCTACCGGTATTTTTATCCGGAGAAAAAAGATGCTTACAGCTGGTGGAGCTACCGCTTCGCCTCGCGCGAGCGGGACGTCGGCTGGCGGATCGATTATTTCCTCGTTTCGAACCGTCTGTGCGGCGCGCTGCAGGACGCGTTCATCCTCAAAGAACAGCAGGGAAGCGATCATTGCCCGGTCGGGATTCTTCTGCGCGAAGACGCGATCGGCGCGTAAGGAGAAAGCATGGATCAAGTAAAACTGACCGTTCTGGAAAGCCGCTGCCGCAGCGGCCTCTGCAAAGCGGGCGACGAATGGATCGTCGGCGAGCTCTGTCCGCCGCTGTGCATGGAGCTCTGGCACGCGGCGTACCCGTACGTTTTTGCGCTGGCGAACGGCGCCGCGCTCGATCTCGGCGAAAGCCGCGCAAAGGAATTTACCGTAAAATGTCCCGACGAAGGCAGAGTCGTGCTGCGCGGAGCGCTTCTCCCCGAAGAAGCTGAAACGGAGAAAGAGAAATGAACGAAGAACTTCGAAAAAAGCTTACAAAAGAACAGGCCGACGCCTATCTTGCGCGGATCGGCCTTTCCGCCGAACGAAAAACGCCGGATCGGGCGTATCTCGACGAACTGATCCGCGCCCAGCTTCGCGCCGTCCCCTTCGATTGCGCCGACGTCTGGGTCAGCGGGAAGGAGCCTTCGCTCGCGACGGACGATCTTTACCGGAAAATTGTGGAAAAGCGGCGCGGCGGCTATTGCTTTGAGCTCAATCTGCTTTTCTGGCGGCTGCTCGAAGCGCTCGGCTTTACCGCGCATCTGGTGATCGTCCACCTCGGCCGGCCCGGCGCGGCGCCGGAAATCGGCATACCGGCCCACTGCGCCGTGATCGCGACGATCGACGGGCTCGATTATTTTGCCGACGTCGGCTACGGCGGCCCGGTTCCGGACGGCTGCGTACCCTTAAACGGCACGCTTGTAAACGGCCACGTTTCCGGCAGAAACGGCGCGTATACCGTCGTTTACAGCATAGAGGCTGACGGCTCGAAGACCGCGCGCTTCACCTTTAAGAACGCGCCCTGCGATCCCTGCGAGATCGTCCCCCTCAATTTCTTCGTTGCGCGGCGCGAGAACTCCGGCTTTGCCGCTACGCTGCGGCTCAATCTGCGCCTCGACAACGGCTTTGCGGAGCTCGGCGGACAAAAATTCCGCTTCCGCCGCGGCAATACGCTGATCGAAAAAGAGCTCGAAACGCCGGCGCAGGCAAAAGATGTCGCGCGCGAATACTTCGGGATCCCGGAGCTTCCGGTGCGCGATTTTTAAAAAACTTAAAACGACCGGTTTTTACGGAATAAATCGGATCCGAAGCGGCAGCCTCGCCGCCGTATTTTTCGGATCGATCGAAAAGAACGGGCGGTACGGAAAATTTCCCGTACCGCCCGTTTTGTCTTGACAAGTTAAAACAACTGGTATATACTAGTTACAAAAGAAGTGTTGAGCGCAAAATCACGGGTGAATGGAACCGTTCACCTTCAAAGGCAGGGAAGAACAATGCCGTCGGAACGCGAAAAGCTGGTTTCATCGTTTGCACAACTGAATATGAAGGCGGTTTTGGAGAGCATCAACGCGCTCCTTGCGTCCGGGACCCCGACCGAAGAGATTTTCGCGCAGCTTCGCCGCGGAATGGATCTGGTCAATCAGAGCTGTACCGCGGGAGAGTATTACGTTGCCGATCTGATTATGGCGAACAATATCTACCGCGAAGCGCTCGACCGGATCACGCGCGACAGCCCGCTCAAAGGAAACGGGCAGATCGGCAAAGTGCTGATCGGTACCGTTCAGAACGACATCCACGATCTCGGAAAAACGCTGATTGCGCTGCTTCTTCGAAACAGCGGCTTTGAAGTGATCGATCTCGGCGCGAACGTATCGCCGGAGCGCTTCTGCTCCGCGGTGATGACGCAGACGCCGGATCTGCTGGTGCTTTCCGGAACCATTTCCGGCAGCGAATTCATGATGGCGCGAACGATCGAGGTGATCGAAGCGGCCGGAGCGCGCAGCTCCATCCGCATCGTTTTGGGCGGCAACTGCATCGACGAGCGCCAGGCGCTGACGATCGGCGCCGACGCTTATTCGCGCGATATCCTCGATTGCGTCCGTCTCTGCCGTCAGCTCGTGCTGGGGGAGGAATAATATGGAGAGCAATTACGTTTACCGCAATATTACCGACGATCTGCGCGCGGCGATCTCCGACGGAACGTACGCGCCGGACGAACTGATTCCCTCGGAGAATACGCTTGCCGCCCAGTACGGCACCAGCCGCGTAACGGTCCGCAAGGCGCTTCATATCCTCGAAAACGAGGGCCTGATCCGTCCGAAGCACGGAAAGGGATATTTCGTCCTTTCCCCGGAATACAACCGGTTCCTGCTCGATTTTGTCGACAAACCGGCCTCGGGCAGTTCAAAGTATCTGGAAATCAACGTGATCCCCGCCGGAGAGGCGCTGGCAAAGCGCTTTCTGACCCGGGAGGATACGATGCTGGTCGTGATCCGCCGGCTGCTGCTGGAGGACGAAACGCCGGCCGCGTACGATGAAAAATTCTTTCCTTACGTCCGGGGAGAGCCGCTGATCGAGCGCGAACTCGAATACGAACACTTCCCCGACGTTTTTACGGATAAATATATCCCCCGCGGGATCTGGACAAAAATGGAGATCGAAACGGAAAAAGCGCCGCAGAACGTCGCGCTCGTTTTCGGATGTGCACCGGGAGAAACGCTCCTGTGCGTATCGCGGACAGTCTTTAGCAGCGAGAATTCGCCGATCGGGTTCGGCCGGAGATGGTATTCTCCCGCCGGCGTACTGACGGCGACCTCGAATTATTCCCAATCGGAGCGCAAGGCGTCCGAGCAGCGCGGCGGATGATCCGGAACCTCCGAACGGCGCAAAACTCGTTTTCCGGCGTTATTCCCCAAAGGAAACATCCGGCTTTCACGAAGCGGAAAACCGCGCAGAAATGCCGGAAATCGGCGGAAAAGATCGGCGCCTGTTCTTGACGGGGGAAGGGTTTCTTGCTATAATGACAATAGGGTTTACAAGGCGGCGCGATCTTGTGTATACAAGTTGAGCTCCGCAGATTATACAGCCGGGTTTTCAGGCGCGGTTCATTTTCTCCAAAAAGCGGGTCCGCGGCGGTAAAATCCGATCCGTGTGCGGCAGCAATCCTTCGGCGGTAAAATGATTCAGGTGGTGCCCCGATGTTTAAAGTCAGTTTTCCTCTTCAGAACCGAACGGTCGAAGTCGAAGCCGGAACGACGGTTTTGTCGGCAGAAATCGCCGCAGGGATCCGTCCGAACGCGCCTTGCGGCGGGATGGGCGTCTGCGGAAAATGCCAGGTCGGAATTCTCAGTGAAACCGGCGAGCGCGAGACCGTTCTCGCCTGTGAGACGAAAATCGACCGCAATCTCACCGTTTTTGCCGCCGGCGAAGAGCACCATAAGATTTTGACCGACGGCGCCGGCGAGTTTGATAAATTAGCTCCGGCGGTCCGGGCGGTTTCCCTGAAAGTGGAAAAAGCGACGCTTCAGCGCCCGACCTCCGATTGGATGCGGCTTAAGGAAGCGGTTGAAACCGCGTGCGGCGTCTCGATCCGGCCGGATCCCGCGTTGGCGAACGGGCTCGGAAAGACGCTCGAAGCGCTCGATTATGCGCCGCAGGCGATTCTGTACCGCGACGAGCTCCTTGCCCTGCGCAAGGAAGGGCGCCTTCTGACCGCGGCGGTCGATATCGGAACCACCACCGTGGTCCTGTATCTGGCGGACGGAGAAACCGGCGAGCTGCTCGCGACCGGAAGCATGCTCAATCCGCAGACGGAATTCGGCGCCGACGTGATCAGCCGCGCCAACTACGCGATGCAGCATACGCCGAAGGAGCTTTCCTCGGCGATCCGCGCGGCGATCAACGAACTGCTCGACGGAGCCCTGCGGGAAGCGAACGCTTCCCGGCAGGACGTCTATTCGGCGGCGATCGTCGGCAACACCTGTATGCATCATCTGTTCCTCGGCATCGATCCTTCGAGCCTCGTGCTCTCCCCGTACGTTCCCTCGATTGCGGAACCGCTCGTGCTCGACGCGACGCCGTACGGCCTTTCGATCAACCCGCGCGGAAAACTCTTCCTGCTGCCCTGTATTGCCGGATTCGTCGGCGCGGATACCGCTTCGGTGATGCTCGCCTGCGAATATGACCGTATCGAAGAGCTGACGCTCGTCATCGATATCGGAACCAACGGCGAACTCGTCATCGGCGATAAAAACCGGACGGTAGCCTGTTCCACAGCGGCGGGGCCGGCGTTTGAAGGCGCCAAGATCACTTTCGGCATGCGCGGCGCGGCCGGCGCGATCGATCACGCTTCGATTCGCGGCGGAACGCTCAGCTTTTCCGTGATCGGCGGAGGAAAGCCGCGCGGAATCTGCGGCTCCGGTCTTCTGGATTTTGCCGCGGCGATGCTTTCGGCCGGCGTTCTGGATGAAACGGGCCGGATTTCCGATCCCGAAGATCTTCCGAAGGACTCCCGGGCGCTGGGAGAACGAATCCGGACGGTCGACGGCCTTCGCTGCTTTGTGATCGCCGAAGAAAACGAGAGTGAGACCGGGGCGTGCATTTATCTGAGCCAAAAGGATATCCGGGAAATTCAGCTTGCGAAGGGCGCCATGGCGGCCGGGATCGCGCTGATGCTCGAATATCTCGGCAAAAAGGAAACCGATCTCCAAAAGGTGCTGCTCGCGGGTGCGTTCGGCAACTATATGAATCCGGAAAGCGCCTGCGCGATCGGTCTGATCCCCGCAAAACTGCTCCCCAGAATCGAAATGATCGGCAACGCGGCCGGCCGCGGCGCGCTGATGTGCGCGCTCAACGAAGAATGCTATCTGCGTTCTGCAAAGATGGCCGCGAAAACCGAATTTATAGAACTCGCATCCAATCCGAATTTTCAAGATCGCTTTGTAGAGGAACTGATGTTCCCGGAGGAAGAAGAATGACAGCGCAAGATAAGGTGATTGAACTCGCGAAAGAAGCCGGCTTCGATAACGCCGCAAAGCTCGATCCGAAAACGATCGTGCTTCACGAGCAGGTGCGCGAAATGTGCGCCGAAGGAAAATGCAACGCCTACGGCAAAAACTGGACCTGCCCGCCGGCGTGCGGCGACCTCGATTACTGCCGCAGCGTGATCGCGCGATATTCCGAGGGCGTGATCATCCAGACAATCGGCCATCTCGAAGATTCGATGGATTACGAGACGATGATGGATACCGCCCACCGCCATAAGGCGAATTTCATGAAGCTTGCGCCGCAGGTCAAAGCGATCTGTCCCGAAGCGATCTGCCTCGGCGCGGGCGGCTGCACCGTCTGCGAGAAATGCAACTATCCCGAGCCCTGCCGTTTCCCGGAAAAAGCTTTTTCCTCCATGGAAGGCTACGGAATGCTCGTCAGCGAGGTCTGCACGGAGAACGGCGTTCCCTATTATTACGGTGAGAATACAATAGCATTCGTAGGATGCTGTTTATTGGTATAAACCGAAAGGAGAAAATCAAATGATTATCATCGGCGAAAAAATCAATGGTTCTATCCCCTCTGTTGGAAAAGCAATTACAGAAAGAGACGAAGCGAAGCTTCGCAAGCTGGCCGTCCAGCAGGACGACGCGGGATGCGACTATCTCGACGTGTGCGCATCGGTTCCGGAAGATGTTGAGGAAGAAACCCTCAAATGGATGCTGGAACTTGTCCAGGAAGAATCGGATCTGCCGATCTGCCTCGATTCCCCGAGCCCCGATACGATTGTGAAAACGATGCAGTACGTCAAAAAGCCCGGCCTGATCAACTCGGTCTCCATGGAAGGCGACAAAATCGCAAAGGTGTTCCCCGCGATCGCAAACACCCGCTGGAAATGCGTAGCGCTCTGCTCGGATGAAAAAGGCATCCCGGCGACCGCCGAAGAGCGCATCGAAGTGTTCAAACGCATCCTGGCAGAAGCGGACAAATACGGGATCGCCCACAGCCGCCTCTTTATCGATCCGCTGGTCGAAATGCTCTGTACTTCGGAAGACGGCATCGCGACCGTGGTCGAAACGATCAAGGGGATCCGCGCAATCGACGAAGACGTTCATATCGTCGGCGCGATCAGCAATATTTCCTTTAACCTGCCCGCAAGGCCCCTGATCAACCAGACCTTCGTTACGCTCGCGATCGCCGCGGGTATGGACGCAGGCATCCTCGATCCGATGAACCGCGGTATGCGCGGCGCGATCTATGCGGCGGAAGCCTGCATGGGCCTCGACGACTACTGCATGGAATACATCGGAGCATTCCGTGAAGGAAGGATCGGACCGCTGCCCAAAGCGTAAGTAAAAGGCAAGGTCTGTTGCAATAAACAAACAACAATGTAAAGGATTAATTGGAGGAAAAAATTATGTCAAAACTCGAAGAAATCGCATCGGCCGTTGAACGCGGCAAAGCGAAACTGGTCCCCGGTCTTGTTGAAGAAGCGCTCGACGAGGGCATCGATCCCGTTGAGATCCTCAACAAGGGAATGATCGACGCGATGGGCGTTGTTGGCGAGAAGTTCAAGAACAACGAAATCTTTGTTCCGGAAATGCTCGTTGCGGCGCGCGCAATGAAAAAAGGCGTTGAAGTTCTCAAACCCGCTCTCGGCAGCGAAAACAACGTCTCCATCGGCAAAGCCGTGATCGGAACGGTTCAGGGCGATCTCCACGACATCGGCAAAAACCTCGTTTGCCTGATGGTCGAGAGCGCCGGCTTTGAGGTCCAGGATCTCGGCGTCGACGTTCCGCCGGAGAAATTCGTTGAAGCCGCCGCGGATCCGGCCGTCAAGATCGTCGGCGTATCCGCGCTTCTGACCACCACGATGCCCGCGATGAAGGCGACCGTTGAAGCGCTCAACGCCGCGCCCGAAAGAGCGAACTACAAGGTCATGGTCGGCGGAGCTCCGATCACCCAGGAATTTGCCGATGAAATCGGCGCCGACGCTTATACGGCGGACGCCGCGACCTGCGCGAGCGTTGCAAAAGCGTTCGTAGTCGGCTGATTTCCCGCAGCGCCCATAAGGGCGCACAAAACGAAAAAACAGGAGGCAAATGTATGGACAGAATCCCCTTCCGTGCGGAAGAACTTGAAATCGTAGGACAGACCGTGAATCTGGGCAGAGGCTCGTTCCCGCTGCTCAATACTCCGATCACTCCGCGTGAAAATTTCCTCATGCTCCTGCGCGGCGAAGAGCCGCTCTGGATGCCGCTCGCGAGAGACGTTCTCAGCGTTACTCCGGCGGTTGTAAAAGATAACATCGCCCGCGGTTTCGTTCACGATGCCACCGGCTTCGATCCGAACAAGGACGGCGGCGGCCCGGATATGTTCGGCATCGAATGGGAATGGGTTCCCCAGGTCAACGGATCGATGGTACGCCCCGGCAACCCGAAGGTTCCGGATGTCACCGAATGGGAAAACTACATTGAATTCCCGGATCCCGATTCCTGGGATTGGGCCGGCAGCGCAGATCTCAACAGATCTCTGATCGAACAGAAAGACCTGCTCTTCGGTGCAACGATCCTCAACGGCCTCTTTGAGCGCCTGATTTCGTTCTGCGAAATGGACGAAGCGCTCGTCGCCATGATCGACGAAGACGAACAGGAAGCGGTT
>CACZON010000182.1 GCA_902782805.1 Oscillospiraceae bacterium | reverse complement strand
ATCAATAGTTTTCCGCGTTGACCTCAAAGTACGCCTGCGGATGCGCACAGACCGGGCAGATCTCCGGTGCGCTCGTGCCCACCACGATGTGTCCGCAGTTGCGGCACTCCCAGATCTTCACGTCGCTCTTCTCGAAAACCGCTTTCATCTCAACGTTTTTAAGCAGCGCGCGGTACCGCTCCTCGTGGTGTTTCTCGATCGCCGCCACCCCGCGGAATTTCGCCGCGAGCTCCGGGAAGCCTTCTTCCTCGGCGGTTTTCGCGAAGCCTTCGTACATATCCGTCCACTCAAAGTTTTCCCCGTCCGCCGCGGCTGCGAGGTTCTCCGCGGTCGTGCCGATCCCTCCGAGCTCCTTGAACCAGAGCTTCGCGTGTTCCTTCTCGTTCTCCGCCGTCTTGAGGAACAGCGCCGCGATCTGCTCAAAGCCGTCCTTCTTTGCCTGGGAGGCAAAATACGTATATTTGTTTCTCGCCTGCGATTCCCCGGCAAACGCCGCTTCGAGGTTTTTCTCCGTCTGCGTTCCCGCGTAGCGATTCTTTCCTGCCATACTGCTCTCTCCTTAAGTTCTCAGAATTCCGCGGAAAAAGCGCTTTTCCGCTGCCTTTATTTTAGCGGATCCGAGAATCTCTGTCAATCGGAAAAGAGCGCGGTGGAATAATAACGGTCGCCGCTGTCCGGCAGAAGCGCCACAATGGTTTTTCCTTTGTTCTCCTGCTTTTTCGCAAGCTCGATCGCCGCATGGAGCGCCGCGCCGGAGGAAATGCCGACGGATACGCCTTCTTTTTTGGCGAGCAGCTTTGCGGCGGCAAAGGCGTCGTCGTTTTCAACGGGGAAGACCTCGTCGTAGACCGCGGTATTGAGAACGTCCGGGACGAAGCCGGCGCCGATGCCCTGGATCTTGTGGGCGCCGCCGTGGCCCTGCGAGAGGACCGGCGAGCTCGCGGGTTCAACCGCGATCACTTTTACGTTCGGATTCTGTGATTTCAGGTATTCGCCGACTCCGGTCACCGTGCCGCCGGTACCCACGCCGGCAACGAAAAGATCCACGGCTCCGTCGGTATCGTTCCAGATTTCCGGTCCGGTCGTCGCGCGGTGGATCGCCGGATTCGCCGGATTGACGAACTGCCCGGGGATAAACGCGTTCGGGATCTCTTTTGCAAGCTCGTTCGCCTTCGCGATCGCGCCGCTCATGCCCTTTGCTCCTTCGGTCAGGACGATCTCGGCGCCGTAGGCCTTGAGGATATTGCGGCGTTCCACGCTCATCGTCTCCGGCATCGTCAGGATGATGCGGTAACCCTTGGCTGCGGCGATCGCAGCCAGGCCGATTCCGGTATTGCCGGAGGTCGGCTCGATGATTACGGAGTCTTCCTTCAGAAGTCCTTTTTCCTCCGCGTCTTCGATCATCGCCTTGGCGATGCGGTCCTTTACGCTTCCGGCCGGATTGAAGTATTCGAGCTTGAGGAGCACCGTCGCTTCGAGCCCGAGCGCCTTTTCGAGGTTGACCGCTTCCACGATCGGGGTGTTTCCAATCAGTCCGAGCGTTCCTTTATAAATCTTTGACATAACCATGCATCCTTTCTGTTTTGAAATCAAACCGCCGAAAAACCTTTTTCGAGGTCTGCAAGAATATCGTCGATATGTTCCGTCCCGATCGAGAGGCGGATCGTGTTTTCCCCGATCCCCTGGTCGCGCAGCTCTTCTTCCGAGAGCTGGGAATGGGTGGTCGAGGCCGGATGGATCACGAGGCTCTTGACGTCCGCAACGTTCGCGAGCAGCGAGAAGATCTCGAGCGCATCGATAAAGCGCCAGGCTTCCTCCCGCCCGCCTTTGATTTCGAAGGTGAAGATCGAAGCGCCGCCGTTCGGGAAGTATTTCTCGTACAGGGCATGATCGGGATGATCCGGGAGCGAAGGATGGTTGACTTTTTCGACCTTCGGGTGATTTTTGAGATAATCGATCACTTTTTTCGTGTTCTCCGCGTGGCGCTCCAGGCGCAGCGAGAGCGTCTCTACGCCCTGCAGCAGCAGAAACGCCGCGAAGGGCGAGATACACGCGCCGGTATCGCGCAGCAGAATCGCTCGGATATAGGTAGCGAAGGCAGCCTTCCCCGCCGCTTCGGTAAAGCGGACGCCGTGATAGCTCGGGTTCGGCTCGGAGAGCCAGGGGTAGCGGCCGCTCTCTGCCCAATCAAACGTTCCGCCGTCTACGATCACGCCGCCGAGGGTCGTTCCGTGGCCGCCGAGGAATTTCGTTGCGCTGTGCACAACGATATCCGCGCCGTATTCGAGCGGACGGATCAGATAGGGCGTGCCGAAGGTGTTGTCGATGACGAGCGGCAGGCCGTGGCGGTGGGCGATCGCGGCGATCGCTTCGATATCGGGAATATCGCTGTTCGGATTTCCGAGCGTTTCAAGGTAAACCGCGCGGGTGTTTTCCCGGATCGCGCTTTCAACCTCTTCAAGGTTGTGGGCGTCGAAGAAGGTCGTTTCGATCCCGTACTGCGGGAGCGTATGGGCGAGCAGGTTGTAGCTGCCGCCGTAAATCGTCTTCTGCGCGGCGATATGACCGCCGTTTGCCGCGAGCGCTTCGATCGTATAGGTGATCGCCGCAGCGCCGGAGGCAACCGCCAGCGCGGCGACGCCGCCTTCGAGCGCCGCAATGCGTTTTTCGAGCACTTCCTGGGTTGAATTCGTCAGCCGGCCGTAAATATTGCCCGCATCCGCAAGACCGAACCGGTCGGCGGCATGCTGAGAATTATGGAAAACGTAGCTCGTCGTTGCGTAAATCGGTACCGCGCGGGCGTCGGTCGCCGGATCCGGCTGTTCCTGTCCGACGTGAAGCTGCAGGGTTTCAAATCTGTACTTACTCATTATTATAATCTCCTTTTTCATTTTTTTGAAGCTGTGTTTCGCTGATTCCCGGTTTTTTTCAGAAAAAAAAACCGGGAGCTTTCGTTCGAAAAGCTCCCGGGCAAACGGTATGCAGTCCTTCTCAAGCCGAGTCGGCTGCCCTCATGCAGAGGCGTACGGAAGTATTGCCGAACACCCCGGCCAATAAAAATGCCCGGGAGAACAGCATTCGACAGCACCATCCTTTGTTTTCGAGATGAATCGTTCGGAACATCGGTTACGCCTCCTTTCGTTTCGCGTTATCGGTATTATACCCCTACTTGACTACTATGTCAATAGGCTTTTTATTTTTCTTTTTCTTTTTTTCGGTAATAATCGTCGAGCGCGTTTTGAATCGCCTCTTCCGCAAGAACGGAACAGTGCATCTTATAATCCGGCAGCCCGTCGAGCGCTTCGGCAACCGCTTTGTTTGTCAGCTGCATCGCCTCCGATACCGGTCTGCCCTTGATCAGCTCCGTTGCCATCGAGCTCGAAGCGATCGCGCTGCCGCAGCCGAAGGTTTCGAATTTTACGTCGGTAATGATCTCGTTCTCGATTTTCAGGTACATCTTCATGATGTCTCCGCATTTCGCGTTGCCGACCTCGCCGATCCCGTCGGCGTCTTCGATCACGCCGACGTTGCGCGGATTGCGGAAATGATCCATGACCTTTTCGCTGTATAATGCCATTCTCGGTTCCTCCTTTACAGAATGAAGTCCTTTTTTCCGCTTTGAAGATCCCGCCAGACCGGCGAGAACCCGCGCAGATACGCAACGACTTCTTTGACGTTTTGAATCAGATAATCGACTTCCTCTTCCGTCGCCTCTTCGCCGAGCGAAAGCCGCAGCGAACCGTGGGCGACGTCGTGGATGCGGCCGATCGCAAGCAGAACGTGGCTCGGATCAAGCGAACCGGACGTACAGGCGCTCCCGGAGGAAGCGCAGATCCCGCGGTCGTCGAGCAGAAGCAGCAGAGATTCGCCCTCGATCCCCTCGAAACAGAAATTGACGTTGCCGGGAAGCCGCTTTTCGGGGTCTCCGTTCAGGGCGGAATGCGAAATTTCAAGAAGTCCCGCAATCAGCCGGTCGCGCAGCGGAATCAGATGCGCCGCGTTTTCCTCTATTTTTCCGGCGACTTCGCAGAGCGCGGCAGCCATCCCGGCGATCGCCGGGGTGTTCTCCGTTCCGGCGCGTTTTCCGCGTTCCTGCGCGCCGCCCTCAATCAGATTCGTCAGGCGTACTCCCCGGCGGGCATAGAGGAAGCCGATCCCCTTCGGGCCATGAAATTTATGCGCCGAGGCGGAGAGCAGATCGATGTTCTGCGCCTTTACGTCGATCGGAAGATGCCCGACCGCCTGAACCGCGTCGGTATGGAACAGCACGCCTTTTGCGCGGCAGATTTCACCGATTTCGCGGATTGGCTGAATGGTTCCGATCTCGTTGTTCGCGTACATGATCGTTACAAGGCAGGTATCGTCGCGGATCGCTTCCCGCACCTGATCCGGACGGACGATGCCGTCGGAATGAACGTCGAGCAGCGTAATTTCGAACCCTTCGTTTTCAAGCTTTTTCAGCGTATGCAGAACGGCGTGATGCTCGAACGCGGTCGAGATGATATGGCGCTTGCCGTCTCTTATTCCGAGCGCCGCGGCGGAAAGAATCGCCTGATTGTCCGCTTCGCTGCCGCCGGAGGTAAAGAGGATCTCCCGCGGCTCGGCGCCGATGACTGCGGCGATCCGCGCCCGCGCTTCTTCGATGATTTCCTTCGCGCGCTGACCGAGCACATAGAGGCTCGAGGGATTGCCGTATTCCTCCTCCATCGGGCGCAGCATCGCCTCGATCGCGGTGCGGCTCATCTTCGTTGTAGCCGCGTTGTCGGCGTATATTTTCACGTAAATCCCTCCTTTTTCTTTTCAATCGTATTATACACCTATTTGCCTACCGTGTCAATAGGTAATTTATTTTGAAACCCTCTTGATTTTCTCATTCACCCTGCGGTATAATAGGTAATAGAATCAAAAGCGGAAAGGAGCGACGGATATGATTTCTACGAAAGGCCGCTATGCGCTGCGCGTCATGATCGATCTCGCCGAGCGGGAAAGCGAGAGCTATATTCCCCTCAAGGAGATCGCCGAACGCCAGCAGATCTCGAAAAAATACCTTGAAATCATCGTGAAGGACCTCGTCGCCGGTAAGCTCGTTGCGGGAACGAGCGGAAAGGGCGGAGGCTACCGGCTCTGCAAGAAGCCGGAGGATACTTCCGTGGGCGAGATCCTCGCGCTGACGGAGGGAACGCTCGCCGCGGTCGCCTGCCTCGAAAAAGACGCCGAACCCTGCCCGCGCGCGTCCGAATGCCAGACGCTGCGCCTCTGGGCGGAATACGACAAGCTCACCCACGATTTCTTCTACGGGAAAATGCTCAGCGACTTTCTCCCGGACCCATCCCGCTGAGCGGATGAAAGCGGCAGGTTCCGGTACGGACCGGCGCGCGGAACCGGAATCGACCGGAACAGATTACATGGAGCAAAAACCGGCGCAGCCGCATTCGGCTGCGCCGGTTCTTCTTTTTTTCTTTATTTCGTAAAATCCGGGATATCGCCGACTTCGTGGCCGCCGTCCTCGAAATAGATCTGGTACCAGACGATGAAAATGAACACCGTCCAGATGCGGCGCGAATAATCGCGCTTGCCGGAGAAATGGATATCGAGATATTTGATCAGCTCTTCGGTACGGAAGAATTTCTCCGCGATCTCGCTCTGGAACGCGCCCTTGACGATCTCGTAATACTGCCGGTCGCGCAGCCAGACGCGCGTCGGCACCGGGAAGCCGAGCTTCTCCTTCTGCGCCGTCGCCTGCGGGAGGTGGCGCATCGCGGCCTGGCGCATCGCGTACTTCGTGTTCTTTTTGTTGACGCGCAGCTTTGAGGGCAGCTTCGAGGCCACCTTGAAGACCTCGCGGTCGAGGAACGGAACGCGCAGTTCAAGCGAGTTGGCCATGCTCATCCGGTCGGCCTTGAGGAGGATATCGCCGACCATCCACATATTGATGTCGAGATACTGCATCCGCGTCACGTCGTCGAGATCCTTGACCTTTTCGTAGTATTTCTTCGTCAGCTCCTGCGGCCGGGTGGCGTATTCGGGCTGCTTGAGCAGCCGGCGCTTGTCTTCGAGGCTGAACATCTTCGCGTTGCCGATGAAGGATTCGTTCGTCGGATATTCGCCGCGCGTGATATATCCCTGGCCCTTGAAGGTTCCGGGGATCGCCTGAACGAGTTTGCGCAGGCCTGTCCGCAGCCACTGCGGCAGCTTGTGATAGACCTTGAAGACGCGCGGCTCGTTGTAGACGGTATAGCCGCCGAAAAGCTCGTCCGCGCCTTCTCCCGAGAGAACGACCTTTACGTATTCGCTCGCGAGGCGCGAGACGAAATAGAGCGCGATGCAGGAGGGATCGGCCAGCGGCTGATCCATATGGTACTGGACCTTTTTGATGTTTCCCCAGAATTCCTCGGAGGAAATGACCTTGTAATGGTGGTCGACGCCGATTTTTTCGGAAAGCCCCTTCGCCCAGTCGATCTCATTGTAGCGCGCGCCGAAATCGAAACCGACTGTAAAAGTTTTCTGATCGGCGAAATAGGTGGAAACGTAGCTGGAATCGACGCCGCTCGAAAGGAAGCAGCCGACCTCAACGTCCGCGATCTTATGGGCGTTGACGCTGTTTTCGAAGACCTTTTCGATCTCGTCGATCGCCTGCTCCTCGGTTACGGAATCGTCAGGGGCGAACATCGGGTCCCAATAGCGCTTCGTCTCGATCTCTCCGCCGCGCACCCACATATAGTGCGCCGGCATCAGGCAGAAAACGCCTTCGAAGAAGGTCTGCGGCGGCGGCGCGTACTGGAAGGAAAGATAGTGGTTGAGGGTATCCATGTTGAACTTCTTTTCGAAGCCGGGGAACGCGAGGATGCTCTTGATCTCCGAGCCGTAGACGAAATGATCGCCGACGAACGTATAATGCAGCGGCTTGATCCCGAAATAATCGCGCGCGAGGAAGATCGAACGGTCCGCGCGGTTGTAGATTGCGAACGCGAACATCCCGCGCAGGCGGCAGAGCATCTCTTCCTTCCACTCCTCAAAGCCGTGGATCAGAACCTCGGTGTCGGTATTGGTTTTGAAGACGTGGCCGAGCTCGGTCAGCTCCCGGCGCAGCTCTTTGTAGTTATAGATCTCGCCGTTATAGGTAATGACGAGCGAGCCGTCTTCGTTATAGATCGGCTGATCGCCGGTTTCTTCGATATCGATAATGCTCAGGCGCCGAAACCCCATCGAAATAAAATCGTCCGAAAAGAATCCGCTGCTGTCGGGGCCGCGGTGAGTAATCAGCTGCGTCATCTCGCGCAGCGTCTCCTGCCGATCGAGAATCTGACCGGTAAATCCGCAAATTCCGCACATAGTCTCGTTTGCTCCTTCTT